>DATEUS010000233.1:0-14761 GCA_035282985.1 Candidatus Acidiferrales bacterium | reverse complement strand
CCGCTCCAGGGTGTCGCTGAGCTTTTCTCGCGGAATATTATTCCATCGCTGCGGTTGCATGGTCTCACCTCGCGTTGAGTGCTCGCCGATACTAGGTGGTTGCGCCCGAGGGCGTCAACCACGCACAGGGAATTGAGAAGCGGCTATACTGGAAAGGATGGCCAAGAGAGATCCCCAACGCGAGCGCGTCTTCGACGCTTTCCGCCACTGGGGGTATCTCCAGGCCGACCTCGATCCCTTGGGGTATTTCCAGCCCCAGCCTCATCCTGAGCTGGAGCAACGCGGCAAGGCAGCGGCGGAAGCGCGCCGCTATTACTGCGGCACCATCGGCGCCGAATTCATGCACATCCCCGACCCCGAGCGGCGCCGCTGGATTCAGGAACGGATTGAAACCGAACCGCCCGAGCCCGATCGCCCCCACATCCTCGACCGCCTGATACGGGCGGAAGTCTTCGAGCAATTCATCCAGGGCCGCTACCCCGGCACCAAACGCTTCTCGCTGGAAGGCAATGCCGCCTTGATTCCGCTGCTCGACGAGACTCTGGAGGGAGCGACGACGCAAGGGGCGGAGGAAGTGGTGCTGGCCATGAGTCACCGCGGTCGGCTCAGCGTCATGGTGCACATCGTGGGCAAGACCGCCACCGAGATTCTTGCCAAGTTTGAAGACGTTGACCCGCGCAGCGTGCTGGGGAGCGGCGACGTCAAGTACCACCGGGGTGCCACCGGCGATTACCACACCCGCAGCGGTCACACCGTTCAGGTCCGGCTCTCCTCCAATCCCAGCCACTTGGAAGCGGTCGATCCCGTTGTCTTAGGACGGGTGCGGGCCAAACAGACGCGGCTGGGGGAAAAAGGGCCGGCGCTGGTGCTGCCCATCCTGCTCCACGGCGATGCCGCTTTTGCCGGCCAGGGCATCTGGGCCGAGACCCTGAACTTCAGCGGGCTGCCAGGCTTCTCGGTGGGCGGGGCGGTGCACGTCATCGTCAACAACCTGATCGGCTTCACCACCGGCGCCAGCGAACTACACACGTCGCGCTTTGCCTCCGACGTAGCCAAGCGCCTGCCCATCCCCGTCTTTCACGTCAATGCCGAAGACCCCGAGGCTGTGGCGCGCGTGGCCCGCTGGGCGGTGGACTATCGCTACACTTTCGGGAGCGACGTGGTGGTGGATCTGATCGGCTTTCGCCGCCACGGGCACAGCGAGATCGACGACCCCACCATCACCCAGCCGCTCATCTACCGCAAGATCGAACAGCATCCGCCCTTGTGGCAGGTGTACGCAGATAGGATTGGTGCCGGTCCGTCCGCTACCGCCGAACAATTCCGAGCCGAGCTTGTCGAGGCCCATAAGAAGGCCGAAGCCATCGAGAAGAAGCCGGTGCTGAGCCAGCTTCCCGACTACTGGTCGGGCTATAAGGGCGGCCCCTACGATCCCGCGGATGAGGTGGATACGGGCCTGGAGACCGAGGACCTGCTGGCCATCACGGAGGGTCTGACGCGCTACCCGGAGAAGTTTTCCATTCACCCCAAGGTCAAGCGTTTGCTGGAGCAGCGGGCCGAGATGGGGCGGGGGAAGCGGTCGGTGGATTTCGGCATGGCGGAGGCACTCGGCTTCGGCTCTCTGCTGCGGCAGGGCATCCCCGTGCGCTTGAGCGGCCAGGACAGCCGGCGCGGCACCTTCAACCAGCGCCACGCCGTTCTCTTCGATACTGAGACGGAGAAAGAATTTCTGCCGCTTGAACACGTCGGCCCCGCGCAAGCGCGTTTCGAGGTCTACAATTCGATCCTCTCCGAAGCAGCCGTGCTCGGCTTTGAATACGGGTTCAGCCGCGACTACCCCGACGCGCTGGTGTTGTGGGAGGCGCAGTTCGGCGATTTCGCCAACAATGCCCAGGCGATCATCGACCAGTTCATCAGCGCCGGTGAAGACAAGTGGGGCCTGCTGTCGGGGCTGGTGCTGCTGCTGCCGCACGGCTACGAGGGCCAGGGGCCCGAGCACTCCAGCGCCCGCATCGAGCGCTTCCTGCAACTGGCCGCCGAGGACAACATGCAGATTTGCCAGCCATCGACCGCCGCCCAGTACTTCCACCTGTTGCGGCGTCAGGCGCTCAGCAAGTGGCGCAAGCCGCTGGTGGTCTTCACCCCGAAGAGCACGTTGCGCCACCCGGACGCTGCTTCGCCGATTGAAGGGTTCTCCCGCAAACGGTTCCTGCCGGTGGTGGCTGAGCCCAGGCTGGCGGAGACCGACCGCATGCTCATCTGTACCGGCAAGATCGGACACGAGCTGCGGCGGGAGCGCCAGCAGCGCGAGGATCACGACACCACCGTCGTCTTCCTCGAGCAGCTCTATCCCTTCCCAGAAGCCGAGCTGGCGGAGGAAATCGGGCGGCATCCTCGACTGCGGGAGGTCATTTGGGTTCAAGAGGAGCCGGCCAACATGGGCGCGCTGGCCTATGTGCTGCCGCGGCTGGAGCACATTGCGCGGAGATGCCCCGTGCGCTCGGTCAAGCGGTCAGCCAGCGCCAGCCCAGCGACCGGTTCGGCCAAGGCCCACGAGATGGAGCAGAAGACACTCCTTGCCCTTGCCTTCTCCACCCACCAGGATTGACGCACGCCCTCCTGCTAAGCTGTGTCCTGTTGCCGTGATTGGCTGGAGGTGGGTCTAGCAGCGCGAAGAGGAGAGAATCTTGAAGAGTTCGGTGGCGTTGCGGCGGCTGGTCTGGAAGGGGTAGGCGGTAATCTGGCCGCCGAAGGACGCCTCCCAGCGTCCGGGAATCTGAGCCCCGCAGGACGGGCACTTGCCCTCTGCGGTCAAGTGATAGCCGCGAATGAAGTAGCCGTAGCGCTCAACCAGCAGCGTCTGGCAATGGGGGCAGCGGGTGTTCTCTAGGTCGCCGACTCGGCCCGGAATGTTTCCTGCATAGACATAGCGGAGGCCGGCCTGCTTGCCGATGGCAGCGGCGCGCAGCAGCATCTCCGGGGTGGTGTCCTCCGGGTCGGTCATCTTGTAGTCTTTGTGAAAGGCGGTGACGTGCCAGGGGATGTCGGGTGAGACCTCGGCGATGAAGGCGGTCAGGCGCTTCAACTCATCGTCGGAGTCGTTGAAGCCCGGGATGAGCAGGGTGACAATCTCCACCCAGAAATCCATCTGGTGCAGGCGGCGAATCGTGTCCAGGATGGGCTGCAGGCGGCCGCCGAGTTGGCGGTAGCGGCGGTCGTCGAAGCCTTTGAGATCCACCTTGTAGAGATCCACCCACGGCCGCAGGTATTCCATCACTTGCGGGGTGCCGTTTCCGTTGGAGACATACCCGGTGGCCAATCCGGCCGCGCGCGCTTGCTTGAAGACCGCCACCGCCCATTCGCTGGTGATGAGCGGCTCGTTGTAGGTGCTGACGATGGCTTTCGCCCCCGCGCGCACAGCCTCGGCCACCATTTCTTTCGGCGTGACCCGCTGCGGAGGAACGACGGCGGCGGGATCGCGCAGGGCCTGCGAGGTCACCCAGTTCTGGCAGTAGGAGCAGTGCAGGTCGCAGCCGAGCATGCCGAAGCTGTAGGCCAGAGCGCCCGGGTAGGCGTGGAAGAACGGCTTCTTTTCAATCGGATCGCACTGCATGCCAGCGGCGTAACCCCAGGGCACGTACAGGGTGCCGCCGCGGTTGAAGCGGACCTTGCAGACGCCGGGCAGGCCCTCGGGGATGGGGCAACAGTGCCCGCAGGCGTAGCAACGCACCCAGTCGCCCGCGAGCTTCTCGTAAAGCTCGCCGGCGCAGACGTTGTCGCCCAGAACCTCCTGCAAGGTAGCCATCACGCTTGTCTCCGAGACCGCCGGTAACGCACTCCCTTTACTATTCTACTCCTGCCACCCGTTAAGGGAAAACCCGCCGCAAGCTGGCCAGGGCCTTGGGGAGGAACGGTTCAGGTGGCGCGTCCCAGTATTGGGGGCGGAACAGCTCCAGGCTGGCGTGGTCGATGAGTTCGTGTCGTTGCAGCACTTCCCACATCTTCCGCAGAGGGGCGATGCCGTCACCGGGCAACACCCGGTGTTGATCCCTGAGTTGAGCCCGAGGAACGTCTTCAGCGTCGTTGACGTGGAAAAGAAACAAATCGCCCGGCCCAAGCTCAGCCAGCAGCTCCAGCGGTTCATCGGAGAGAAAGAAATGGAAG
Source organism: Candidatus Acidiferrales bacterium (assembly GCA_035282985.1). Taxonomy (GTDB): domain Bacteria; phylum Acidobacteriota; class Terriglobia; order Acidiferrales; family 2-02-FULL-67-57; genus DATEUS01. The sequence goes on along the minus strand of DATEUS010000233.1, from coordinate 10,597 downwards.
GTGTCGATCACAAGCCCGACCGACGCGCTGTCCAGCCGACGAACCACGTCTCGCGCCAGACGCAGCGAGTTGACCGAGCAGTTGGCGAACCCCAGGAACTCGAACCCGAGGCGCACCTCGTAGGCGGCAGCAATCTCAACCAGTGGGGCCAGGGCGTCAACGGTGCGAGGAATAATCTCCCTCTCCGGTGCTGGTTCCTCCAGGAAGCCGGGAACTGCCACCAGGTAGGGACAGCCGAGGGCTTGCGCCCACCGCGCCTGCGTTTCGCAGTCGGCGACCAGAGCTTTGGCCTCTTTGGCCGGGCGGGTGTTGACCTGCTCGAGGGAGTTGATGCTGAGAGGCTTGAGACCGGCGGCGTCCAAGTGCTGTTTGAGCGCCGCCAGCGTACCGGTCTGGAGGAACTGCTCGATCTTGGGGGCGCGGAATTCAATCAGATCGAATCCGGCGACCCCGACCTGACGAATCTCCTCGGCTTGGGCAAGGGGCATGGTGGTGGCGCCGTTGAGTCCGTACAAGGTCATGGCGGTCTTCTCCGCTGAAGCGGTGTCAGGGGTCTTGAGTCGCGAGGCGGAAACTCATAGAGTCATAGCGCTCCGCAAGGCAGTAAGAGCCACCGATGAAAAGAAGGCAAATCACCGGCCGCAACTTTGTCCTGCCCCTGTGTCTCTTCGCGGCAGCGGTGCTCGTCTTCTTCGGCTGCCGGGGCGAGCGAGGCGAGGCGGAGCCGACGCTGCTGGTTGCGGTGAACGCGGGCGTAGAGGCCGACAGCCTGAAGCAGGCGGTGGCGGACTACCAGCGGCAGTTCGGTGTGCGGGTGCAAGTGGTGGAGTATCCCTACCAGTCGCTGTTTGAAAAAATCATTATCGCTCTCAGCGGCCCCAACACCAACTACGATCTGGTGATGCTGGACGACCCTTGGTTTCCCCGCTTTGCGCAGATGGGCGGCCTGCTGGAGCTGACTTCCTTGTATCAGGCGAAGAATTTGTCGGGCCCCGATGCGGATTTCATCGAGCCCTGTCTGGCTCTCGGCCGCTATCCCTACCGCCAGGGGCGGCTCTACGCGCTGCCGTATGTCGGCAACACCCAGCTTTTCTTCTACCGGCGAGACTTGTTCGAGAAATACCATCTACCCCCGCCGCGCACTTGGGATGAAGTGCTCGCCACCGGCCGCCGAATCGGTTCCCGCGAGAAGATGTATGGCTACGTGATGCGGGCGGCGCAGGGGAACCCCATTGTGGCCGACTTCATGCCGCTGCTGTGGGCTTTCGGCGGGCGCTTGCTCGATGACGAGGGGCGCCCGGTGGTGAACCGCCCCGAGGCGGTGGCGGCGCTGGAGTTCATGCTGCGCTTGGCTGAGATTGTCCCGCCGGGCTACGTCAACTTCAATGCCGACGAGGTGGGGGCGCATCTGTCGCAAGGGACCGCGGTGATGGGCATCAACTGGCCCGCCTGGATCCCGACGTTTGAAGATCCCGCCCGCTCCAAGATGGTGGGGAAAATCGGCTACACCACCGTGCCTTCGCAGAAGCAGCCGGGTGCTTCCGCCATCGGCAACTGGCTCCTTGCTATCCCCCGCGGCTCCCGGAATGGCGCGCGCGCCTTCGACTTTCTGTTGTGGGTAACCAGTCAGGAGCAGATGCGGCTGTCGGCGCTGCGGGGAAACCCGCCGACGCGAAAAAGCATCTTTGAGGACCAGGAGCTGATCGCGCGTTTTCCCGCGTACCCGGTGCAGTACCAGGCGCTGCTCGGGTCGCGTCCTCGACCGCGCTCTCCGGTCTGGAACGAGATTGAGAACACCTTCGGCACTTACCTCTCCCAGGCTCATGCGGGCATCTACTCGCCGCGGGAAGCCCTGGAGCGGGCCAATCGCGATCTCGAGCAGCTCTTGCAGCGATGGAACGCGACCTCGCCACCCCAGTAACGTCCTTGCGCCGCGCCGGCAGGCAAGGATTCTTCCCCTACCTGTTCCTTGCCCCGGCGGTGGCGCTGTTGTTGGCGCTGACGGTCTATCCGCTGCTCTACATTGTTCGCATCAGCCTCTATCGCCTGACGCCGGCGGGTGAGACTTTTGTCGGGGGGGAGAACTTCCTCCGGCTCGTGCGCGACCCGTTCTTTTTTCAGTCGCTAGGACAAACCTTCCTGTTGATGGCTGGGGCTCTCACCCTGGAGTTTTTCTTCGGCCTGGCGCTGGCGCTGCTGCTGGATAGCGAAATCCGAGCGCGCGGCTTGTGGCGGGCGCTGCTGCTGCTGCCGATGATTCTGCCGCCGGTGGTCGTCGGCGTGATCTGGCGGCTGATCTACAACCCCAACTTCGGCGTGTTGAACGGCGCGCTGCAGCTCTTGGGCGTGGACACCACGCGGCTGACCTGGCTGGCGGACCCCTCGGTGGCGCTGGCGGCCTTGGTGGTAGTGGACGTGTGGGAGTGGACTCCCTTTGTCTTCCTGATTCTTCTCGCCGGCCTTCAGGCCATCCCCGAAGAGCCTTACGAAGCCGCCCGCATCGACGGCTCCAGCGCCTGGCAGACTTTCCGCCACATCACCTTGCCCTTGCTGGCGCCGGCCATTCTGGTGGCGCTGCTGCTGCGCACCATGGATTTGCTGCGCCTCTTTGACCAGGTGTTCATCCTCACCCAGGGCGGCCCAGGGTTTGCGACCGAGACCATCAGCCTCTACATCTACAAGACCGCTTTCCGTTTCTTCGATTTCGGTTATGCGGCGGCGATGTCGCTGGTGCTGCTGGTGGCAACCCTGATTGTCTCCCGCTTCTATCTGGGCTTCCTGCAGAAGAAGGAGCGGCCGACATGAGCGGCACTCAAAGCCAGAAACGCCGCCGGGTGGTGGGGCATGTGTGGACGGCGGGCAAGTACGCCTTCCTGGCAGCGATGTTGCTGTTCTTTCTTTTCCCGCTTTACTGGCTGGTGGCGACGGCGCTGAAGACGCAAGCGGAAATGTTCAGCGTGCCGCCGGTGTGGTGGCCGGAGCGGTTTGCGCTCGACTATTTCCGGGACATTCTCTTTCGCTCTTCCTTCGGGCGGCTGGCGTGGAACAGTGTCGTGGTGGCCGGCGGGTCGACGTTGCTGTCGGTGGTAGTGGGAACCATGGGCGCCTACAGCCTGTCGCGTTTCCGACTGCCCTTCGGGTTGAACCGTCACATTTCCTTCTGGATTCTGTCCACGCGGATGTTTCCGCCTATTGTCTCCATCGTGCCGCTGTTCCTCATCATGCGGAGCCTGGACTTGGTGGATACCCGGTTGGCGCTAATCCTGGCCTACTCGGTTTTCAATTTGCCCTTCGTGGTGTGGATGATGAAAGGGTTCTTCGACGAGCTGCCGCGCGAGCTGGAGGAGTCCGCGCTGATTGACGGGGACACTCCCTTCGGCGCCTTTCGCCGCATCATTCTGCCGCTGGTGCGGCCGGGGCTGGCGGCCACCGCGGTCTTCTGCTTGATTGTTGCGTGGAATGAGTTTCTCTTCGCCCTGGTGCTCACGCAGACCGAGGCAGCGCTGACACTACCGGTGGGCATCGCCAACCAGGTGACGCAGTACGAGATTCGTTGGGGGGCGATGAGCGCAGCGGGCGTGGTGGCGATGATTCCGTTGTTTGTGTTTGCGCTGCTGGTGCAGCGCCACTTGGTGCGGGGGCTTTCCTACGGAGCGGTCAAAGGCTGATGAACATCCGCTTTGAAAATGTCAACAAGCGGTTTGGGCGGACAACAGCGCTCGACCGGCTGACGCTGGAAGCGGAGGCGGGCGAGCTGATGGTTCTGCTCGGACCCTCAGGCTGCGGGAAGAGCACCAGCCTGCGGCTGGTGGCGGGACTGGAAGCAGTGTCCGAAGGCGACATCTACATCGGCGAGCGCCGCGTCAACAACGTGCCCGCTCAGGACCGCGACGTGGCCATGGTCTTCCAGAATTACGCGCTCTACCCGCACATGACTGTGGCCCAGAACATCGGCTACCCGCTGCTGGTGCGAAAGAAAGCCAAGGAGGAGATTGCGCGGGAGGTGCGGCGGGTGGCGGAGCAACTGGAGATTGACGCGCTGCTGGAGCGCCGTCCCCGCCAACTCTCCGGCGGCCAGCAACAACGGGTGGCCCTGGCCCGCGCCATCATCCGTCACCCGGTAGCCTTCTTGATGGACGAGCCGTTGTCGAACCTCGACGCCAATCTGCGGCTGCAGATGCGGGGGGAACTGAAGCGCCTGCAGCGGGAGCTGGGGACGACCATGCTCTACGTCACCCACGACCATACCGAGGCCATGACGCTGGCCCATCGCATCGCGCTCCTGCGCGAAGGGAAGCTCCAGCAGGTCGGCACGCCGATGGAACTGTATCGGCATCCCGCCAACCAGTTTGTGGCCGGTTTTCTGAGCACGCCGGCGATGAACTTTCTCTCGGGAGCGGTTCAAGGTAGCGCTTTTCGTTTCTCGGGCGGAGCAATTCCGTTGGCGGCCGAGCAGGTGAAGGCGGCAGCGGGCGTCGAAGCGGTGGTGCTTGGCTTCCGCGCGCAGGCAGCTTCGCTGACCGCGCCCCTCCAGCCGGGAACCTTCCGCGGCAACGTCTACGTTACGGAGGAGATGGGCAGCGAGTCGTTTGTGGTTCTCACCTGCGGCGAGTGTAAGATTACCGTGGGTGCCGGTGCGGATTCTCGCGCCGCCATTGGGGAGAGCCTGGGAGTGGTGGTTCCAGCCTCTGGTGTGCATTTGTTTGATGCGGCCACGGGCAAGACTGTTATTTCCGGCACCGGGCGGCCGGTCGCCTCGGCCTAACCGATGGCTTGACAACCGGAGATTGTCGGTTCAGATTTTTGACATCCGCATCTGCAAGGAGGCTTTGTGAGTCGACGCCTGTTCTTTCTCCTTCCAGTTTCCCTCTTGTTGGTTGTGCTCGTTTCTCCGCTACACGCCCAAGGCCAGATTGATGCCGAGCTACTGGCGGGGATGAAGGCCCGCTCGATCGGCCCGGCCGGCATGAGCGGCCGGATAGCCGACATCGTCGCCGTGGAGTCGAATCCCGACATCATCTACGTGGGCGCCGCCTCGGGCGGAGTGTGGAAGTCGGAGAACGCCGGGCTGACGTGGACGCCCATCTTCGACGAGCAGCCGGTGGCCTCGATTGGCGCGGTGGCTGTCTTCCAGCCCAACCCCGACATTGTCTGGGTGGGGACGGGCGAGGGCAATCCGCGCAACAGCGTGTCGGTGGGCAACGGGATCGACAAGTCGCTCGACGCCGGCCGGACCTGGACCCACCTGGGGTTGGAACAAAGCGAGCGCATTCACCGCATCGTCCTGCACCCGACAAATCCAGATATCGCCTATGTGGCCGCGCTGGGAAAGACCTGGGGCGAGAATCCCGAGCGAGGTGTGTTCAAGACGGAAGACGGCGGCCAGACGTGGAAGAAAATCCTGTACGTGGATGAACGCACCGGGGCCGCGGATCTGGCCATGGACCCCTCAAACCCGAACAAGCTGATTGCGGCTCTGTGGGAGCACCGGCGCTGGCCGTGGATTTTCCGCTCCGGGGGGCCCGGCTCCGGGCTCTACATCACCCAGGACGCCGGCCGCACGTGGAAGAAGTACAGCGAAGAGGACGGACTGCCGAAAGGCGAGCTGGGACGGATGGGGGTCGCTTTTTCCGCCTCGAATCCGGAGATCGTCTACGCGCTGGTGGAAGCGGAAAAGAGCGCGTTGCTGCGCTCGGAGAATGGCGGTCGCTCGTGGATCCGAGTCAACGAGGACCCTAAGATCGCCAACCGGCCTTTCTACTACGCCGATCTGCGGGTGGATCCGGAGTTCCCCAACCGGGTGTACAACCTGTGGTCGATGGTCAGTGTCTCGGAGGATGGCGGCAAGACCTTCAAGATCCTGGTCTCCTTCAAGTCCATCCATCCCGACCACCACGCCCTGTGGATTAATCCGAAGGATCCCACCCACCTCATCCTGGGCAACGACGGCGGGGTGGCGATCAGCCACGACCGGGGAAGCACCTGGCAGTTCGTGGCCAACCTGCCGGTGGCGCAGTACTACCACATCAACGTGGACATGGACACGCCCTACAACGTCTACGGAGGGATGCAGGACAACGGCTCCTGGCGCGGTCCCAGCAGCGTGTGGGAGAACGGCGGCATTCGGAACTATCACTGGGAGGAAGTCGGTTTCGGCGACGGCTTCGATGTGATCAGCGACCCCGAGGACTCGATGGTGGGCTATTCCATGAGCCAGGAGGGCTATCTGGTGCGCTGGAACCTGCGCACCGGCGAGCGCAAGGACATCCGGCCGCCGGCGCCGGAGGGAGTGAAGCTGCGGTTCAACTGGAATGCTGGGCTGGCGCTGGACCCCTTTGACCCGCGCACGATCTATTACGGCAGCCAGTTCGTGCACAAGTCCACCGACCGGGGCGAGACCTGGAGCCTCATCAGTCCCGACCTGACCACCGACAATCCGGAATGGCAGAAACAGGACGATAGCGGCGGGCTGACGCCCGACGTGACCGGGGCGGAGAACTTCACCACCATCCTGACGATCGCACCCAGCCCGATCGAGCGCGGGGTGCTTTGGGTGGGGACCGATGACGGACGAATCCATGTGACCCGCGACGGCGGCCAGGGCTGGACGAGCGTGGAGAAGAACGTGCGGGGCCTGCCGGCCAACACCTGGATTCCCCACATTGAAGCGTCGAAGTTTGATGCCGGCACGGCCTTCGTCGTCTTCGACGACCACCGCCGCGCCAACTGGACGCCCTATGTTTACAAGACCACCAACTATGGGCGGGACTGGGTCAGCCTGGCCACCGAAGACATCCGCGGCTACGCCCTGGCGCTTGAGCAGGACCCGGTCAAGGAAGACTTGTTGTTTCTGGGCACGGAGTTCGGGCTCTATGTGACGCTGGACGGCGGGCAGCACTGGTTCCGCTGGACGCACGGCTTTCCCACCGCCTCGGCGATGGACCTGATGGTGCAGCCGCGCGAGCATGACCTGGTGGTGGGGACGCACGGGCGGTCGGCCTATGTGCTGGACGACATCCGGCCGCTGCGGAGTATCTCTGCGGCCGTCCTCTCCGAGCCCCTTCATCTCTTCGAGATTCCGAGCGCGCTGCAGTATCGGATCAAGCAGACGGGTGAATCGCGGTTCCCCGGCCAAGGGGAATTTCGCGGTGAAAACCGACCCTACGGGACTCTGATCACCTACTCGCTGAATTTTGAGGGCCTGCCCCATCCCAAGGAAGCGGAAGAACGGGAGCGCAAACGGAAGCAAGAGGCCGAGGCGGCGGTCGGCGAGAAAAAGAAAGAGGAAGAAAAGGGCCCGGAGGCAGAAATCAAGATTACGGACGCCGACGGCAAGGTCATCCGCACGCTCAAGCAGCCAGCCCACCTGGGCGTGAACCGGGCGGCGTGGGACCTGCGCCACGAACCCTTCAAAGAGCCCGACCGTGGGCCCGAGCCGCGCTGGCAAGAACCCAGGGGCCCGGATGTCCTGCCCGGGACGTACGGGGTAACGGTCAGCTTCAAGGACAAAGAAGCCAAGGGAACGGTGGAGGTATTGTCCGATCCACGCTACCAGATCTCGCAGGAGGAGCGGGAAGCCAAGCTGGCCGTCATTCAGCGGGCCGGAGGACTGCAAGAGCTGGCCACCAAAGCGATTGAGCGCATTCAACGCACGCGAGCAGATATTGACACCGTGCTAGAGAAGGTCAAGGCCGCCAAGAAGGTCAGTAAGGATGAAGAGAGCCGGAGCCCGTTGCAGGAATCGGGCGAGGCGCTGAAGAAAGCCCTGACGGAGATGGAAAAGCGGCTGTGGGTGTTGCCGCAGACCAAAGGCTACATCGCGGAGACCGACGTACTGTCGAAGGTCGAGTATGCGCTCCGGTCGCTGAACTCTTCTTGGGACGCGCCGACGCCGGCACAGCTCGCTTATCTGCGCGAGGCGGAGGCGTTGCTGGAAAAGGTGCTGGCCGACTACAACCCGTTGTTCGCGACCCAAGTGGCGGTGTTCCGCCGGCAGGTGGAGGAGGCGGGCATCGAACTGCTGCCTGAAATGCAGCCGCTGACGCTGAAGAAAGAATGAGCTTGCGCCTACTGGGCTCAAGCGGCGGGAAGCCGGTTGCCGGCTGCGGGTCAGGAGCGGCCGCGGAAATCGGCGGCCAGGCGCTGGCGGGCAATGTCGGCCCAGGGGCTGCTGGAGTCGAGTTGCAGGTAGCGACGCCAGCAGCGGCGGGCTTCTTCTAAAGCGCCGAGCCTTTCGCACACCAGGGCCAGGTTGTAGTAGGCGTCGGCGTAGTCGGGATTGAGCCGCAGGGCGCCGCGCAACTCTTCGCGGGCTTCGGCGGGCCGGCGGAGCTCGTCGAGGACGCTTCCCAGGTTGAAGTGGGCCAGGGCGTTTTCTGGGTCGAACGCGAGCGCGCGCCGGTAGCAGCGGACGGCTTCCTCCCGGTCGCCCTGCTCGTAGAAAAGCGTGCCCAAGTTGATGTGGGGTTCGACCCACTGCGGGCGCTTCTCCACGACTTTCTGGTAAGCCTCGATGGCGCGGGGTTGGCTGGCGGGGTCGGCTTCGGATTCCAGGGCCAGGGCGAACCATTCTTCCGGGGTGCGCTCGGGCATCACCCGGACTTTTTGCGCCAGCTCGCTGGTGTCGAAGTTGAAGAGGAGCTGGCCGGAGAGCGGCTCGAGGCGCGCCCCGCCGTGCTCGACGACGATCTCGCGCCCGTTGGAGAGGATGCGCAGGCGGGTCAGCGGCGCCTCGGTTTCTCCCAGTTGCCGCTGCAGGACCTCGACGGCGCGGCGCAGGCGTCGGGCGGGGACGCGGGCCGCGGTCAACTGCTTGACCGTGCGCAGGCTGATGAGGTCGCTGAAGGTGTAGAACTCCTGCCCCCAGCGCTTGCGAGGATGGACGAGGCGGAGACGCTGCCAGTAGGAAAGCTGTTTCTCGGTGAGCCCGAGGATGCGGAGGACTTCTCTCCGAGTGAAGCGCTCCATGGTCGGCGTGGTCGCTTACGGGGTGGCTTTCTTGCGCAACTTCTTCTCGGCGGCGACGGCCTTGAGTTGCGTGCCCGAGCCGGGCATGCCGGTGGCGGCGGCCTTGGCGACGCGCGCGGGCGGCTTGCGGGGCGTGGCCTCGCTCCGGGCCAGGCTCTTTTTGAGAGCTTCCATCAGGTCAATGACGGGCGCCAACTGCGGTTGCGGAGCGACGGCCACTTCCTGGCCTTCGAGCTTGGCCTGGATGAGCCCCTTCAAGCTTTCCTGGTATTCGTCGCGGTATTTCTCTGGCTGGAAGTCGGCCACCAGGGAGTCAATCAATTGCCGGGCCAGTTTTTTCTCCTCTTGCTTTACCTGCGTGCCGTTGCCCTGCCCGTAGCCGGGCACCTGGCGGATTTCGTTCTGGTAGAACATGGTGTGCAGGGTCAGGCCGTTGGCGCGCGGGCGGAGGATGACGGTGTACTCCCGCTGGTGCATGCAGAGTTTGGCGACGGCGGCGTAGCCGGCTTCCTCCATCGTCTGGACCAGCAAGTGATAGGCCTTGCGGCCGGCCTCTTCCGGCACCGCCATGTAGGAGGTGTCGAAGTAGAGCGGGTCAACGCCGGCCAGGGGCACGAATTCCACAATCTCCATGGTGCGGGCCGAGGGCGGGGCAATCTTCTCCAGCTCCTCGCCTTCGACGAGCACGTACTGATCCTTCTCATATTCGTAGCCTTTGACGATCTCCGCGCGCTCGACCATGCGGTTGCAGGTGGGGCAGAAGAGCGGCTGGCGCAGGCGGGAGTGGCACTCCATGTGGAGCTGGTTGAAGGAGACGCGCTCGCCGCGCGCCGCCGAGTAGAGCCCGATGGGAATGGAGATGAGGCCGAAAGTCAGATGCCCCTTCCAGACCGTGGTCGCCATTTGTGGAAACTCCCCCGTAGCAACCGGCGCCCTGCGATTTCTCCCCCTGCCCGCCGGCTGAGGAAACAGGCGGTTAGCTTAGACAATCTACGCGCCGGAATGCAAGGAAAACGGTGGGGCGGCAACCCGGCGCAGGCCCGGCCAAAGGCGGGGCAGGCAGCCGGGCGGTGTAGAATCGGGCAATGGGCAGGCTGAAGGAGTATCGGCGCAAGCGGCGCTTCGAGGGGACGCCGGAGCCAAAGGGCCGGGTGGCCCCGCCCAGCGGGGGCAATCGCTTCGTGGTGCAGAAGCACGCCGCCCGCCGGCTGCACTACGACTTCCGGCTGGAGATGGGCAGAGTGCTGAAGTCGTGGGCGGTGCCCAAAGGCCCTTCGCTCAATCCGGCCGACAAGCGGCTGGCGGTCGAAACCGAAGACCATCCGCTCGACTACATTGACTTCGAAGGCGTGATCCCGGAGCGGCAGTACGGCGCCGGCACGGTGATGGTCTGGGACACGGGGACCTTCGAGGTGGTGGGGGACCTCTCCACCAACAAGCAACTGGCGCGAGGAGAATTGAAGTTCCTTCTGCACGGGCGCAAGCTGCGGGGCGGCTTCGTGCTGGTGAAGTTGCGCCGGAGCCAGAAGGGCAACGAGTGGCTGCTCATCAAACACCGCGATGCCGGTGTGGACCTGGCGTGGGACATTGACGACCACGACGGCTCGGTGCTGAACGGGCGGACGCTAGG
>DATEUS010000232.1:0-8292 GCA_035282985.1 Candidatus Acidiferrales bacterium | reverse complement strand
AGGCCAGCGAAGGAGCTGCCGGGCTCAACACCACGCCTAAAGCAAGCAGGCCGACGAATTGTTTGTGCATCATGGGGGTAGTTTAGTCCGGGATCTCCCGGAAAGACAACTGTCCAAAGGGACGGTTGCGGAACATGTCGCGCTGGGCGCAACTGTTGTAGCGGTAGCAGATGGCTCCACCGACGTCGTTGGTGATGGTGCCGGAGGCAATCATGGTGCCATAGATATTGCAGCCCGTGGTGGGACTGCCGCCGCCCAGCACGCTCACCGGGCCGTTCACCAGGATGAGGCCGTAGAACTCCATGCTGGCATTGAAGGCGAGCGCGGGGTTGGCGGAGGTGCAGGTGGGACAGTCAACAATCAGGATGCCGGCGCCCGTGCAGCCGCCGGTGCACTTGAAGGGACCGTTGACATAGGTGATCTGGGGGTCGGCGCCGGTCCCCTGGATCAGGTTAGCCGGGTAGGGCGGCGGGGGGAAGCGTCCGATGGTGACGCCCCCGCCGGGCAGGCCGGTGTAGCCGCCCGAGGGGATGGGAGTCGCCATCGGCCGCAGCATGTCGATGAGTTGCCTGACGTTGTAGGGGAAGTTGGCTCCTTCCTGGATGCAGGACTGGGGCTGAGTGGCAAGGGCTCCGCTGTTGGTACAAGGCTGAGGCCACGTTAGGGTGGAGTTGCCGTTGATTCTAGACGTATCCTTAGCCGCGGCCGATTGAATCGGGAGCACGTAGTTGCAGTTGGGGATGACCCCCGGAGCCGGGGCCGGGTAGCCTTTCTTGGGGGGATTGCCCGGCGGGCAATCGGGGTCGCACTGGTCGTAGCCGATATACATTGAGGTCCCGGCGATAGTAATGTCGGGCTCGGAGAGGATACCGGCATTCACCGAAAAGCCGGTCCCAGCCCCGACCTCGGTGCGCACGATGCGCCCGGTGGGGGGGGGCCCGGGAATGGTGGAGTAGGCCGTCACCACATAGACGGGGCTGGCACAGACCACGGCCAGACAGTCGCGGCCGCTGGTGGGATCAGGGGGCGGCCCCCAGGGAGCAGGCAGCAGTTGCCCCGTGGGGTCGAGAGCTAGCAGGTCGAGGCGGCGGTACTGGCGGCCCAAATAGATGAAGACGGGCTCATCATCGAGGTCGGTGGCGGCGTTGAGGTCAAGGTCCTGACCCACGGTGCCGGCGGCACGGGTGGCCCGCTCAGTCTTGAGGTTGATGCGGATCCACACCCAGGGTACAGAGGACTGCGTGCCGGCGCCGGGCTGGATACTCCCAGTGGTCAGAATAGCGGCATTGGGAATCTCATTGCCGCGGGAAGGATCGTTGTCCGCCGCGGCGGGAGCGGCGGGGTTGCTGTTCGGCGCTGGCGGATTGGGATTAGCACTGTTGATGATGTAGAGGACGTTGTTGCGGCGCGGCGGCGCTTGGGCGCCCACCGGCGTAGGCGGAGAAAGAGGAGTCACGTTCGACGTGACGCAAGGAACCAGGGTTCCCAGCACTTCTGTCGCTGTGCAGGGAAGAACGGGAACGGCCCCGCCGGCACCAACAAGGTTCACTGGTGCACTGTAATTCACTCCGATAGGAATAGCGCCGACGCCGGGCTGCAGGCCGGTGAGCAAGCGATAGCGGGCTTCCTCCAAGCCGCCCACCCCAGCGTAGAAGGCCCGCGCCACCATGCGCTGGCTGCCCACAAAGCCGCTCTCGGAGGCCGCCATGAAGAGGATGGCCGCGCCCACGGCGCTGATGAGGAGCAAGGCGATGATGGCCAGCAGCAAGACGATGCCGCGCTGGCCCCGCCGACCTTCTTGGCGGGGCTGGCAGTGGATGCTCCGATGACGAACCATCTCGCTTCCTCCTTCAGCCTAACTGGGCCGGCTGGGATACTGCCGGCTGCCCGCGCCCCGAACGGTGATCTGGCGCATCCTCCGAGTCTGGATGTCCGGACGCGTGCTTTGCACGCGCAGGTTGATATAGACATTCTTGATGTGCTCAGCCCGGCAGACACCCGGGGCCGTGATCATTCTGGGGTCACACTCATAGGTGAACACGGCCACGTTATTCCCTCCGCAATTCGCCGGGGCGTTAAGCGCAGGAACCGGCAGGGCGCCCCCGACGACCACATTCGGGTTCTGACAGATTTCCTCGACGAAGGGCACATTCCAGGGATTGGCGATGGGGCTGACGCCGAGCCGCTTGGGGCTGACGGTGCGAAAGAGAGTGGAGGTGGTCTCGGGCGCCACGGGCGCGCGTAAATCGTAATAAACCCATTCCACCTGGGGCACGAGCAAGGTGATCGGGTCGGGGATGGGGTTCTCCGGGTCGATGTCGAGCTCGAGGACCAGCCTCCAGGGATTGGGAACCGCGCAGGTGCTCAGGCCCGGGTTGGTGGTATTGACAACGCAGGTGGTGCTCACGTTGCCGGCGGCGTCCAAGCCAAGGATGCCCGTGGCAAAGCGCGTCTGCAGGACCGCCGGGGCGCAAGAAGGATCGGTCCAGGTAAGAGACGGAGGGCAGTTGGGCCCCACCAGCGGCACAGGATAGGTGGCCGGGGTGGGGGGCGCGCCCAGATTGCCGGCAAAGGTGTAGGGGGGCGGGTAGCCGGCGTTGTGGATGTCGCGCACCATCAAGTCCACCGCCAGCCGGGCGCCCTGGAAGCTCTCCAAGAAGTCCCGCTCGGCGGTGTAGCGGATCTGAGAGGCGTTGAGCAGCTCGAAGACCGCGGCGCTGATAATGAGGAAGATGGCCAGCACCATCATCACTTCGATCAGGGAGAAGCCCCGTTGCCGTTTTCTCATTCCCGCTACTCCTGTCTCGCTCATCGCTCCCACCCCACCATGGTGATGAGTGTCGTGGGCGGCTGGGCCACCCCGGGCGGGCCGCCGCGGGTGGACAAGAGGATGCGCTTGCCCACCGGACGCGCGAACCCGCTGATGCACTCGAAGAAGGTCATCACCCGCCAGCGGCTTTCGTACCGGTAGCTTTCCGGGGCCGAGCGCTCGGCGGAGGTGAAGGTGTTGAAGTAGCCGGCCACTTGCGGCTGGGTCCAATCAATGACCAAGGTGCCGTTGGGGAGGGCGGCGGCGGCCGCCCCAGCGTCGGAGGGCGCCGGGGCCGGGCAGGCGCCGCTGGAAGTATTCAGGCCCATCCTGATCACCCAGGCCGCGCCGTCTGGCAGGGTAACATTGAAAGAGTAATGGCCATTCTGCGCGGGATTTCCGACATCCATCTCCTGCGCAATCATCAGCTCCAGTTGGCGCTGGGCGGCGATGAGCCCGCTGCTGTCGTAGCGGTTGCGGAAGTTGCTTCTAATGGCAGCCGGCACCAGCTGGGCCACGGCCACCAGGCCGACGATAAGGAGAAGGATGGCAATCATCAGTTCGATGAGAGTAAAGCCGGCCGCCGCCGGGCGGCGCGAGCCTTGGTGCGCAGGCATCCTCTATGCCTCCTCTCCGTCTACAGTTCGACCCACCGCCAGGCGCCGCCTACGCGCCGGTAGCGGTAGAGCTTGATGCGCCCGACGGGGCTGACGGTCACGAGCACAGCGTCAAATTCGATTGCCATGAGTCGCCGCAGCGTGATCATTTGCACGGTGGTGGCCATCCGCCAGTTGCCGCCGCCGGCATCCACGACCACGGTGCCGCGGGGCGAGAAAGTAACGCGGTACCTGGCAGGGGCGGTCGCTTCGCTGGTCTGGTCATAGCCCGCCGGCAACCCCGTGAGCGGCGGCAGGGCGGGGTTGTTGTTGGACCACCATTCCGCCAGTCGCGTGGTGACAATAAAGGGGTCGCCGGCCACCCCGGGGGCGCCGGGGTCGAGGACCGGGTTGGCGTCATTGCAGGGCTCGTTGTCGGGACCGCGCACGTCGAGCCCGTAGCGGCGCTCGTTGCCCACACGCTGAAAGACGGCGCAGACGCGCCGGTTGCGCTGCATGGCCTCATAGCGGGCGCGGAGAATCATGTTGGCGATCTGGCGTCCGGCCGACTCCATCTGGTAGTTGCGGATGGCGCGGAAAAGATAGGGCGTGGCGATCGCTCCCATAATCAACAGAATGGAGACCACCACCAACAGTTCAAACAGGCTGAAGCCGCGCGGGCTGTTGCGGGAAACCGGCATGGTCAGACCTCGATGGCTGGGCTGCCTGGCGTGCATGCTGGCGGGAGTGTGGCCCGGGGCGGTGAGGGGTGTCAACGGTACTAGAGTACTATAAGTACTAGTAGTACTACGGAGTTAGCGGAGGAAGCCGTCCCGCCCACGCCGAGTTGGTAGCGCCACCGGGAATCGAACCCGGATCTGCAGCTTGAAAGACTGCCGTGCTAGCCGTTGCACCATGGCGCCCCGGATGAAGTCATTATGGGGCAGAGGAAGCCGTAGCGTCAATTGAGGCTCGGGAAGAAGGCTGCCGCCTGCGAGACGAAAATCGAAACGCGAAAAGCAGAAATCGGAAATGTTTCACCACAGAGACCTGCCTGCGGCGGGCACAGAGGACACGGAGAGAAACATACAGGGTCAGAGATCGATGAAGCGCAGAGGCGCCCTTCGGCTTCGCTTCCTTCGAGTGCCTCAGGACAGGCAGGGTCTGCGCCTGCCTGCCGCAGGCAGGCTTCGCTCCGACAGAGCAGGCAGAGAGAACCAGCGAGAGTCAGGGATCAGTCATCTGCGGGCGCCGCCGAGAAACGCGCCGAAATCGCGGGTCGCGGGTCACGAAGCACGGGGCACGGGCCAGCGTCAAACTGGCCCCCGGGGGAATGGGGTGGCCCCAGGGGAGAAATGCGTCTCAGAACGCGTTTGAGACGCATTTCCGGGGCCTTGTGGGAGCGGGCGGAAACGACCTTCTAGTCCCCCTGCGTGTCCTTCCACTCCTCCAGCCACGCCATCTGGATGGCTTCAAGCTTGGCCTCGTTGGAGCCCTTGGGGTCGTCGGCGAAGCCCTCGAGCTCGGTCACCCACCTGTGCAGCTCGGTGAAGCGCACGCTGAGGGGGTCGGTGTCGGGGAACTTCTCCAGCAAGGCCAGGGCGATGTCCTCGGTGCTGTCCCAGGTTAGCTCTCCGGCCATCGTCTCCTCCTAGTCTTCCTTGTTGGCGGCACCGGCTAGTCCCGCCTCTTGCGGAGCCAGCATGGTCTCGCCGCCCTCGCTGACGTAGTTGCGGTTCCAGGCTGGAACTTCCACGACGACTTCGCCGGGGCGCTCAATCACCACCTGGCAGCCCAGGCGCGAGTTCAGTTGCAGATCAGCGGCCATATCCAGCCGGTCAAGCTCGTCGTCGGAGGCCTCGGAGAGCAGCTCCTGCCCTTCCTTGACCCAGACGTGACAGGTGGTGCAGGCGCAGTTGCCCCCGCAAGCGTGCTCGAGGTGGATGCCGTGGTTCAAGGCGATGTCGAGGAAGGAGCTTTTCAGGCCGTGCTCCTTGTAGGGCATCTGGTCCAGGTCGACCTCGACCGTCTTGCCCATGGGCTGAAACGTAATCTTGACGAGCTTCGCCATAGCTTATCTCTTAGCTTGCTCCGCCCTGCCGGGCTGCGCAAGAGCCTGCGGCAGCAAGGAAGCGCTCCGCGCGCCCGTCCTTTTCGGCACGGCTCCCCTCAGCTGCGCTCGGGGCAGGAAAGCCGTGCCCTTCCACTAGAAGGATAGACGCCGCGGCACTCATAGATTCACCTCATCGGCGCGCTTGCCCTTGAGCGCCGACTGGATAGCCGTGTCCATCAGCAGTTCGGCCAGGTGGTGGGTGGCTTGGTTCATCTCCTCCAGGCGCTGGCGGATCAGTTTGTAGTCGTCGCCGCGCATGGCCTCCTGCAAGGCGGTGCGCGCCTGCTCAATGCGCTCCCGCTCCTCTGCCGAGAGCGCTTGGGCCTGTTCCTCCGCCAAAGCGTGCTCGGTGGCGCGCAGGATGGTCTCGGCTTCGTTGCGGGCGCCGATCAACTGCGTGGCGGCAAAGTCCTCTTCGGCGTACTCGATGGAGGCCAGAATCATGTTCTCCACCTGCTGATCGGTCAGGCCGTAGCTGGGCTTCACTTCCACCGAGCGCTCCTCGCCCGTGCGCACGTCCCGCGCCGTCACGCTCAGGATGCCGTTGGCGTCAATCAGGAACTTGACCTCGATGCGCGGCAGGCCCGCCGGCAGCGGCGGCACTTTCAGGGTAAACCGCGCCAGGCTGCGACAATCCTTCACCAGCTCCCGCTCCCCCTGCACCACGTGGATGTCCACGCCGGTCTGGTTGTCGGCGTAAGTGGTGAACAGCTCCGTGGCGCTGGCCGGAATGGTGGAGTTGCGGGGAATGATCTTGGCCACTGCGCCCCCCATGGTCTCGATGCCCAGCGAGAGCGGCGTGACGTCCAGCAGCAGCATATCGCGCACGCCGCCTTCGAGAATGCTGGCTTGCACTGCGGCGCCCAGCGCCACCACCTCGTCCGGGTTCAGCTCGCAATGCGGCGCGCGGCCAAAGAGCTCCTCCACCCGGCGGCGCACCAGGGGGATGCGGGTAGAGCCGCCCACCAGCACCACTTCATCAATCTGCTGTGGCTTCAACCCCGCATCTTTCAAGGCGGCCTTGCAGGGGCCGAGCGTGCGCTCGATGATGGGCGCAATCCAGCTCTCGAATTCCGCCCGCGTGAGTTCGCGGCGGTACTCGCCCTTGCCCGCCGCGGCGGGCAGGCCAAACCGGAGGACGGTGCGCTCACTGCTTGAAAGCTCGTACTTGGCGGCGATGACCACCTGGCGCACGCCCTGGTAGAGATCAAGGTCTTCGGCGATGTCCACTTTGAACTGCTGGCGAATCTCGGCGCGGACTTTCGCCGCCAGCAGGTTGTCGATGTCGTCGCCGCCCAGGTGGGTATCGCCGTTGGTGGACTGCACCTGGAACAAGCCTTCTTCCAACCTCAAGATGGAGATGTCGAAGGTGCCGCCGCCGAGGTCGTAGACACCAATCAGGACGCGCTGGTGTTTGTCCAGCCCATAGGCCAACGAGGCCGCCGTGGGTTCGTTCACCAGCCGCTCCACCTCCAGCCCGGCGATGCGCCCAGCGTCCTTGGTGGCCTGCCGCTGAGCGTCATTGAAGTAGGCGGGAACGGTGATGACGGCGCGGGTCACCTCTTCCCCGAAAAAGGCCTCGGCGCGGTGCTTGAGCTCGCGCAGGATCAGCGCGGAAATCTCCGGCGGGGTGAAGATCTGCTCGCCCGAATCGGGCGAGCCCAGTTGAATCTTGATCACCGACTCGCTGTCGGGCGCCACCCGGAAGGGAAAGATGGCCAGCTCTTCGCGCACGTCCTCGATGCCGCGGCCCATCAGCCGCTTGACCGAATAAACGCTGCGCTCGGGGTGCTTCCGCAGATGTTCCTGGGCGGGCCAGCCGGTCAGAATCGTGCCGTCCGTTTTCAGCGAGACCACGGAGGGCACCAGCGTGCGCCCCTGCTCATCCGGCAGGCAGCGTGGCTGCCGCGTTCCCGGCTCCGTGTAGGCCACCAGGCTGTAGGTGGTGCCCAAATCGATGCCGACAATTCGGCTCATGCCAAGCTCACTCCTCCGAACGTGACCCGTGGCGCGCGGATCACGGCTCCTCCAACTCGTCGCTGACGTTGCGCACCAGGTTGCGAATGTAAGAATGGCGGTTGAGGATGGCGCTCATTGCCTCCAGGGCGGCGCGGTGCTCCCCCGCCGCGGTGTCGGCCTCCAACCCCGCATCCCAGCGCTCGAACTGGGCTGTCAGCTCGGCCATCACTTCGTCCATCTTCGCCTGGAAAGTCTCGCGGGCCTTCTCCAGCCGGTGACGCAACTCCTCCATCTCCCGGGGTTCGCCGCCGGAGCGCTTGGCCTCGCGCAGCTCTTCCAGGTATTCGTTCAACTCGAACACTTCCGCCAGCAGGTCGGGCGGGGCCTGCTGCTTGGTTTCTCCTTCCCGGCGCACACCCTCCAGCCCCAGCAGGTACTCGACCCGGGCCACCGGGTCGCGCAAGGTGCGATAGGCGTCGTTCAAGGCAGCGGACTTCTCCAGGCTCAGCTCCTGCTCGTAGGTTGTGGCCTGGTGAAAGTTGTCCGGGTGCAGCTTCCAGCTCAACTGCTGGAACTGCCGCTCCAGGGCCGCGGCGTCGAGCCCCAGCTTGCGCGGCAGGGCGAAGAAGCTGAAGTAGTCCATCGTCGGCGACTGCGGTTGGATCTTCCCGCACTGGGGGCAGAAGTGCTCCCCGGTGGTCTCGGCACCACACTCCCAGCAAGCGCGACCGCCCCCGGCCGCAACAGGTTGCGTCGTCATAGTTGTCAGATTCTCCGCCACTGGATTGTTCCTGCGCATGATAAAAAGGGGTTGG
>DATEUS010000231.1:0-5637 GCA_035282985.1 Candidatus Acidiferrales bacterium | reverse complement strand
TATTGCCTCTTCAAAAACCTTGGCATTGCGTTCGAGCAACTGAAGGCGGGTCTCGCCTGGTTTTTGACCAACACCGCAGGCCAAGATAACCAGCTGCGCCCCTTCCAGATGTGGATAGTCACCACCCACCACCCTGACGGGTGCGCCAAAGGGTGTCGCGTGTAGGATGTCTTCCGCATGGGCTCTTGCCACAGCGGGGAACAGATCGACTAACACCAGTTCGGAAGCCACGCCTTGCAGAGCGATTGCATATGCTGCTGTACTGCCGACAAAACCGCACCCGACGACCCCGATTTTCATTGTGTTCCTCCTTCTGTGAACCTTCGAAGCGCCGCGGCCTCAGAGCGACTCTTGCAGGCACACTAAACCGCATACCTAAGATACAAGCACAGTGGTTACCTCCTTGGACCGCAATAGCGCCGTTTCTTAAGCGCCGTGTTTTACGTCGGTTACTGAGAAAGGCCTGCTTGGCGCCTGCAGGCGAGGTCGGGAAAGGGTGGGGCATTTTTCGTTGGAGATGTTAAAACACCCACCAGAAACGCGGCTGCAGGTGCTGTAGTTCCCCGAAAGGGTCAGCGTGCGAGGACGATGTTGATCAGTTTCTTCGGCACCACTACGGTTTTGGCGACCCGCTGGCCGCTCATCAGCCGAGCGACCGCGGCATCGGCCAGGGCCTGCTGCAACAACTCCTTCTCGTCGAGGTCTCCGCTGACGCGGATGCGGCCCCGCACCCGGCCATTCACCTGAATCACGATTTCGTACTCTTCTTCCCGAGCCAACTCGGGGTCGTAGCTCGGCCAGGAGGTCTCGGTGATGCTCTGCGCTTGCCCCAGCTTTTCCCAGAGCTCTTCGGCGATGTGGGGCGCGTAGGGGGAAACCAGCAGGACCGCCATGGCCAGCGCTTCCTTGAGCACGGCGGGAGACACCGCCTCTTCCAGCGGCTCCAGGGCATAGAGCTCATTGATGAGCTCCATGATGCCGGCGATGGAAGTGTTGAAGTGCCACCGGGTTTCGAAGTCGGTCGTCACCCGCCGCACCGTCTGATGGGCCTTGCGCAACACCTGGCGCTCTTGGGCATTGAGCTTCTGGGCCGTCCCGGGTTTGGCCGGGACGGCGGCGGCCGCAGTCAGGGGAACTTCGCGCAGCCGCGGCGCATGCTTGGCCACCAGGCGGTAGAGGCGCTGCAGGAAGCGGTAGCAGCCCTCGACCCCGGCGTCGGTCCACTCCATGTCTTTTTCCGGCGGGGCGGCGAAGAGAGTGAAGAGCCGCGCCGTGTCGGCGCCGTATTCTTCGATCATCTCATCGGTGGAGACGACGTTGCCGCGCGATTTCGACATCTTAGCCCCGTCCTTGATCACCATCCCCTGGTTAAAGAGTCGCGTCACCGGCTCGTTGTGGCTGACCACACCGAGGTCGCGCATCATCTTGGTCCAGAAGCGACAGTAAATCAGGTGGAGGACGGCGTGCTCGGCCCCGCCCACGTAGCGGTCGATAGGAAAAAAGTGCTCCACGGTCGCGGCGTCAAAGGGACCCTTTTCTTCGCGGGGCGAGAGGTAGCGGTAGAAGTACCAGGACGAGTCCACGAAGGTGTCCATGGTGTCGGTCTCGCGCCGGGCCGCCTTCCCGCAGGTGGGACAACTGGTGTTGAGGAACTCGGGCACGTTCAGCAGGGGCGAGAGCCCGGTGCCGGTAATTTCCACTTCCAGCGGCAGCCGCACCGGCAACTGCTCTTCCGGCACCGCCACGACGCCGCAGGCGTCGCAATAGACCACCGGGATGGGCGTGCCCCAGTAGCGTTGCCGGGAGATGCCCCAGTCCTTGATGCGATAGAGAACCAGGCGCTCGGCCTTGCCTGGCGCGACGAGGTCGTCGGTCATCTTTTCCAGTGCCTTCTCCGACCCCATCCCGTTGTAGGGACCTGAATCCACCATGCGGCCATGGCCGGTGAAGGCTTCGCGCATGGTGCTGGGCAGCAGCGGTTTTCCTTCCCGCGGCTGGATGACGACGCGAATGGGAAGGCGATACTTCTGGGCAAACTCGAAGTCGCGCTGATCGTGCGCGGGAACAGCCTGGACCGCCCCCGTGCCGTACTCCATCAGCACAAAATTGCTCACCCAGATGGGTACCTGCTCGCCCGAGAGCGGGTTGACGGCGAAGCGGCCGATGAAAATGCCCTCCTTCTCCACCTCGCCCACGACCTGGGCATGACGGCTCTGCCGGCGCAGCGCCTCTACTTTGCGGGCAATGCTCGCTCCGCCCGGAAGCCCCACCAGCAAATCGTCCACCATGGGATGGTCGGGCGCGAGCAGCAGCGCCACCGCCCCGAAGACGGTGTCGAGGCGGGTGGTAAAGGTCTCGATGGTCTTCGCGGTGCCCGCCACCGCCCAGCTCACGCGCGTCCCTTCGGACTTGCCGATCCAGTTGCGCTGCATGGTGAGGACGCGCTCGGGCCAGCCGCCGGTGAGCTTGTCGAGACCGCCCAGGAGCTCTTCCACATAGCTGGTGATCTTGAGGAACCATTGCTCCAGGGCCTTCTGCTCGACGGGGGTTTCTTCGTGCCGCCAGCAACAGCCGTTCACCACTTGTTCGTTGGCCAACACCGTCTGGCACTCCGGGCACCAGTTCACCCGGCTCTTCTTGCGGTAGGCCAGGCCGCGCTTGAACATCTGCAAGAAGAACCACTGGTTCCAGCGGTAGTATTCGGGCTCGCAGGTGCTGACCTCCGACGACCAGTCGTAGCTGTACCCGAAGCGCTGTAACTGCTCCTTCATGCGCGCAATGTTGTTCAGGGTCCAGGTGCGGGGATGGGTCCTCCGCTGCAAGGCAGCGTTTTCTGCCGGCAGGCCGAAGGCGTCCCAACCAATGGGGTGGAATACGTTGAAGCCGCGCATGCGCATGTAGCGGGCGACAGCATCGCCCATGGTGTAGTTGCGCATGTGCCCCATATGGAGATCCCCGGAGGGATAGGGGAGCATTTCCAGCAGGTAGTACTTGGGTCGGCTATCGCCGGGGCGGCGTTCAAACACGCGGCGCTCTTCCCAGAAGCGCTGCCACTTGGGCTCGATGGCGCTAGCGACGTACTCGGGCACGGCGCGGACTTCTTACCTCCGGTTTGGGAGCGCGGGCCAGGCGGCGCAGGGTCTGAATGTTGCGCCGGTCGTCGCCCGCGCGCTCGATGGGTGTCTCCAGAATAAAGGTCTTGCCCGCCAGGGTGCGGTGGTGCAGCAGGCGGCGGAAAGCCTCCAGGCCGATCTTGCCGCGGCCAATGTGCTGGTGGCGGTCAAGGCGGGCCCCGCACGCCACTTTGGAGTCGTTGACGTGGATCACTTTGACCCGCTCGAGTCCCACGGTGGTGTGCACGTTGGCCAGGGTCTCCTCCAACCCGCTTTGGCTGCGGATGTCGTAGCCGGCGGCAAACAGGTGAGCGGTGTCGAGACACACCCCCAGGTTCAGTTCGGGCACTGCCGCTACCAGGGCGGCTAGCTCTTCCAGACGGTTGCCCAGGGCGCTTCCCTGCCCGGCGGTGTTCTCCAACAGAATCTGGAGACCGTTCAGATGAAAACCGCGCGTGGCCTGGCGCAGGCCGGCGACCACGTTGGCGAAAGCACGCGGGCGCGGCAGGTCCACAGCGCTGCCGGGATGCATCACCAGATAGTCGGCGCCCAGGACCCGGGCCCGCTCCAGCTCAGCCCGCAGGGCCTGAATCGAGCGCGACCGCTGCACAGGCCGGGCCGAGGCGAGATTGATCAAGTAGTTGTCATGGATCACCAGGGGGCGCAGCCCCAAGGTCTCGCGGCGGCGGCGAAAAGCTTCGGCCTCGATGGGGTTGAGGCCGTTGGTGTTCCAACTGCGGGGGCTGGTGGAGAAAATCTGGAAGGCGTCGCAGCCAAGTTCGCTTGCGCGTTCAGCCGCCTGCTCCAGGCGTCCGGCAATCGAAGTGTGAATTCCAATGCGGACCGGAGCGGCGGCTCCGTGTGAGCTACTGTCACTCTCCTTTTGCGTCACAGGCTCCTCAACGGCAGCGATGAACCATCCATCCTAGCAGAAGGTTCGGAAGAGGCGCAAGAACGTCAGGCGCCGGTTGATTTCTGCGACCGCCAACGACTACACTGGCGTATTGCTGTTTGGACAGAGTCGGCGCTGGGGGACAGGCTAGATGTTGGTGATGATGCAGGCCAACGCGACGGCGGAGGAGATCCGCGCCGTCTGCGCCAAGATCGAAGGGATGGGCTACCGCGCCCATCCCATTCCCGGCGCCGTGCGCACTGCCATCGGCATCACCGGCAACACCGGGCCGGTAGAACCCGCGGCGCTGCAGGCCATGCCGGGGGTGGCGGAGTGCATCCCGGTTTCGAGACCCTACAAGCTGGCCGGCCGCGAACTCAAAGAGAACGACACCGTTGTTGATCTGGGTGACGGCGTCCGGGTCGGGGGGCCGGAGCTGGCCATCGTCGCCGGACCCTGCGCCATTGAAACCGCTGAACAAACCTTTGCTATTGCCGGTGCTGTCCGTGCCGCCGGAGCGCGACTGTTCCGCGGTGGAGCGTACAAGCCGCGCACCTCGCCGTACGCGTTTCAGGGTCTGGGTGAAGACGGGCTGAAAATCTTGGCCGAGGTGCGGGCGGAATTCGGCCTGAAAATTGTTACTGAGGCCATCGACAACGAGAGTCTGGAACTGGTCGAGCGCTATGCCGACGTCATCCAGATTGGCGCCCGCAACATGCAGAACTTCTCCTTGCTCAAGCACACCGGGCGCGCGGCCAAGCCCGTGCTCTTGAAGCGAGGGCTCTCTGCCACCCTGGACGAGTTTCTAATGGCGGCGGAATACATTCTGGCTGAAGGCAACTATGACGTGATTCTGTGCGAGCGCGGCGTGCGCACCTTCGCCAACCACACTCGCAACACGCTCGACCTCAGCGTGGTGCCGGCGGTGAAACAGCTCAGCCACCTCCCTATCCTGGTTGATCCCAGCCACGGCACCGGGCGGCGGGAGAAGGTTCTACCGCTGTCGCGCGCCAGCGTGGCGGTCGGGGCTGACGGGTTGCTGATCGAAGTTCACCACAAGCCCGACCAGGCGCTCTCGGACGGCTACCAGTCCATCCTGCCGGCGCAGTTCGAGCAGTTGATGAACGAAATTAGGCAGATTGCTCCCGTCGTGGGCCGGCAGGTGGCTGCGGCCGAGGCCCCGCGGCGAGCGGTGAAAACCAGCTAGCTTGACCAGACTCCCCCAGCAACCGCCGGGCGAGAAGAACGTCCTCGCGGGCGCGCTCTCTTGGCCCCTGCTCCTTTGGCTTGGACTTAGTCTGAGTGCCTGCGGCAGTCCTTCCCCACCTGCTCCGGCTCCTGGCGGGACCATCTATGCCTTTGTCGCCAATAGCCGCAGTGGCAGCGTGACGGTGGTCGACGTGGGCGCGCTTCGCGTGGTGGAGACCGTGCCAGTGGGCGGAAACCCAACCTACCTCCGCGCTCACCCGCAGCGAGCAGAGGTCTATGTCCTGCTGGCTGACGCCAACTCCGTCGCCGTTCTCGACGCCCGCTCCCGCCGGGTGGTCGCCCGTATCGCCGTGGGGGCGCAACCCTCCTTCCTGGAGTTCGCCCCCGCTGGGCAGCGTGCCTATGTCGCCAACTCCGGCTCGC
>DATEUS010000230.1:0-4365 GCA_035282985.1 Candidatus Acidiferrales bacterium | reverse complement strand
GCGGCGGCCTCCCACGCCACCCCATGCAGGCGCTCCGTGCCGGTCAGGTCGAGGTAGGCTTCGTCAATCGAAACCATCTGGACGACCGGAGTGAAACGCTCGAGGATTTTTCGGACTTTGTCCGACAACTCCTGGTAGCGGTCGTAGTTCCCCGGCAGGAAGATGGCCTCGGGGCACAAGCGCTTCGCCGTCCGCGACGGCATGGCCGAATGGACGCCGTACTTGCGCGCTTCGTAGCTCGCCGCCGCCACGACGCCCCGCTCGTTCCCCGCCGCGCCCACCACCACCGGCTTCCCCCGCAGCTCCGGCCGGTAGAGCAGCTCCACCGACACGAAAAACGCGTCCATATCGACGTGCGCGATTTGCTTCATGCCGATCTTGAGTGCAGTGTGTCTTGCTACGAAGCCACCCCGGCAGCGCGTGGCCCCGGCCCCTTAAGGTCTGAGAAATCGACGTTTGGAAATGCCCTCTGGAGATTCCCAACAAGGTCAGTATTGAAACCAGTGAGCGAAGTGGGGAAAGGTTCGAGGCGTACTTGACCTAAGACGCGCCTATAGCGGCCACAAATGTCCGCTGAAGTGTCCACCACTGCCCAACGGCTTCCTTCGTTCACCTGGAATGCCGTGAGTATCTTTGAGCGTGCTTGTATATCCAGGTCGGGAAGTGAGTACCCAATTACCAAGACGCAGTGCGCTTCGCACAATCGCTCGAGAAAGGCTTGCCATTGCGGCCCCAAGAGTTCGTACACCGGACCCTTATACTTGTATGCACTAGGCTCAAGAATCATGGGGAAGTCGGCGATGGCCTGCGTTTCATACTCACTCCACTTTTTCTCTAGTGCACCGCCTCTGCCGAAGGACAGGTAGCTAGGCACGCCGCCTACCATCCACCAATTCACCGAGCCATGGAGCTTGAGGTATTCCTGGGAGACCGACCCTTGCTTCCAACCGGCAAGGTCAATTAGCAGCCGAGGATTGCTCCGGGAGTACGGAGGGGGACCACTTGAATAGTAAAAAGAGGCTTCGAAAATGCAATCCCAGTTGAAGGAGGCCCATGTAACGCGCTGGAACTTTTTTCTGAATACCTCGATAAGTGGGTTCAAATGTCCCGGCTTCGAGGACTTACCCTCAAAGACGGCTTTCTGGATCAAGATGTATAGGCGCTTCCGGAAGTCTTCCAGCTCTCCTGTGACGGGGCGCTTGGGCAATCTTTCTTCGCGTTCCCAGTCTTGAAGAAGGGTAAGCATCTCTTCGATGGTCAGGCTCTGGTCAGAAGTGTCTAATGTGTGTCCCCTGGGCAGCCAAAACATTGTCTCTAGCTGCTGGCGCAATACTGCATCACGTTCAATGTATCGCCGAGCGTGCGCGTTCTTAAAAACGTCACGAAGCATGGGAACGCCGAAGTCGACCGAAGCCCCAGCGCCGAGAATGACGACCGCGTTTGCCACAGTTTAACCTCTCAATAAATCGCCCAGGTACCAGGTGTAGCCAATTCCAACAGGTGGTCGTCGGGATCCCTGAAATACAGGGAGCAGCCACCGCGCTCCCCTCCTATTCTGTCATCCCGCCTGTCCCGAGAGAAGCCGAGGGGAACCCTTGATTCCCATGGGGGTGAGGGATCTGCATGTCCTGCAAGAAACCGCAAATGCAGATTCCTCGCTGCGCCCCTCGACTTCGCTCGGGACTGGCTCGGAATGACAACGAAAGGCATCAGTAAACGGTCCATGTGCCCGGCGTGGCCAACTCCAGCAGGTGGCCGTCCGGATCCCGGAAATAGACCGAGCGGCCGCCGCGCTCCCAGGTGCGGCGCTCGATGATTTCAACCTTGTTTTCGGCCAACCACTTTTCCCAGCGGTCAAGCTCCGCCGCCTCCACCGCAAAGCAGAGGTGCTGCTGCCCCGTGGCGTCGTGGGCGGTGGCCCCGAGGGCGAGCGAGGCCCCGCGCTGGCACACCAGCAACACTTGGCGGCCTTCCACACTCAAGGCCCAGAGCCGCTCGTCGCCGGCTATTTTCTCGAAGCCGAAGAT
Source organism: Candidatus Acidiferrales bacterium (assembly GCA_035282985.1). Lineage (GTDB taxonomy): Bacteria > Acidobacteriota > Terriglobia > Acidiferrales > 2-02-FULL-67-57 > DATEUS01. Next base: position 2,338 of record DATEUS010000230.1, on the reverse strand, counting down.
TTTTTCGTAGAAGCGGGCCGCGCGCTCGACGTCGTCCACGTAGAGCGCGGTCTCCAGCACCCCGGTGAGCTTGGGCCGCATCGCCCTATTATCCCACCGCGACCCGGGGCCCGCGACCCGCGACCCGGGGCTTTGCAAATCTGTGTTTATCTGTGTTCATGGTTCGGCTCCGCTCACCACAGGTCTGTGGTTCCATTTCACTTCTTCCGCGCCGCCAGGACGCGGGGGATGCCGGCAAGGTCGTTCGTGACTTCAACGTCCGCCCAGGCGTCGCCCAGCAGCGCCTTCACCCGCCCGGCCATCTGGTAGCCCAACTCCAGCACGAGCCAGCCTCCTACGCCCTGCGGGCTTCGGAGGCCGGGGCCCCCACCCACAAGGACGCCGCGGGCCTCTTCGATGAGCCGCCGCGTCACTTCCAACCCTTCGTCTTCGGAAAAAAGCGCCGCCGCCGGCTCGTGCTCCCGCACTTCGCGGGGCAGCCGGGCAGCGTCGTCAGGGTTGACGTAAGGCGGGTTCGAGACCACGAGGTCAAACGCGCGGGTGTCGAAGTCGGCGGACGCCTGCCCGTGGTGGCTCAAGAAGGCTTCGAACAAATCGCTCTGGACGAACTGCACCCGAGCCGAAAGCCCGAGTGCCGCGGCGTTCCGGCGGGCAACGGTGAGCGCATCGTTGGAAACGTCGGTGGCGACGATTTCCGCTTCCGGCAGCTCCAGCGCCAGCGCCAGGGCGATGCAGCCGCTTCCGGTGCCAATGTCCACGATGCGGGCATCGGGCCGCTTGAGCCGCTCGCGGACGATTTCGAGCGCCTTCTCCACGACGTGCTCGGTCTCGGGCCGCGGGATGAAGACGCCGGGGCGGACCTCGAGCGACAGCCCCCAGAACTCCTGCTTGCCGGTCAGGTACTGCGTGGGGGTGCCGGCGGCGCGCTTCTCGAGGAGCTGGCGGTAGGCGCGCTCTTCGTCCGGGATCATTTCCCACTCGGGGTGGGCGTGGAGGAAAGTGCGGTCGCGGCGGAGCACGTGCATCAGGAGGACTTCGGCGGTGGTCGAGGCCGAAGGGACCTGGGCGGAGGTCAACCGCTCGATGGCCTCGCGCAGCGCCTCGCGGACGTTCATGGGAGGGAAACCTGCAGGTTCATCTTACCGCCAGGAGGGCAGACAAGAGTGTCTGCCCCACCAAGAACAAGAGGGGTAGCGGCGACGAAGGCGAAGACTTCGTCGTCGGCCTTCCCTACCGCTTCTTCTTGCGCGGCGCGGACTGGGCCGCCAGCAGGCCGCGGATTTCGTTGTAGGTGGCGAGAATCTGCGGCAGGCTCATGGCGCCGCCGCGCGCCGTGTAGAACGCCACCGTCAGGATGGCGGCAATCGTGTCAACGTCTTTCATCGGGCGCACCTCGTTGGGGAGCAGCATGGAGGCATAAAGGTAGCGGAGGTCACGCGCCGAGGCAAGGGCCGCGTCGGGTTGCATCCGGCACGAAGCTCGAAAAGCGAAACTCGAAACTCGGTCGAACACGAACGCGCATGAATCGAGTTTCGAGTTTCCAGTTTCGAGTTTCGGTTGTTTCGCTGCTTAGGCGCTGACGAGCTCCCGCTTCAGCCGCTCGGTCTGGTAGTGGGTGACCAGAGCGTCGACCAGCGGCTGCAGCCGCCCGTCGAGCACCTCGGGCAGCTGGTGCAGCGTCAGGCCGATGCGGTGGTCGGTGACGCGGTTCTGGGGGAAGTTGTAGGTGCGGATCTTTTCGCTGCGGTCGCCGCTCTTGACCATCTCGCGGCGCTCGGCGGCGATGGCGGCCTGCTGCTTCTCGCGCTCCGCGTCGTACAGCCGCGTGCGGAGCACCCGCAGCGCCTTCTGCTTGTTCTTGATCTGCGACTTCTCGTCCTGGCAAGTGACCACCAGGTTGGTGGGCAGGTGGGTGATGCGCACCGCCGAATACGTCGTGTTCACCGACTGCCCGCCGGGGCCGGAGGAGCAGAAGGTGTCGATGCGGATGTCTTTCGCCTCGAGCTGGATGTCGATCTCTTCCGCCTCGGGCAGCACGGCCACGGTGGCGGCAGAGGTGTGGATGCGCCCCTGCTGCTCGGTGGCGGGCACGCGCTGCACGCGGTGGACGCCGCTCTCGTACTTCAGCCGGCTGTAGACGCGGTCGCCCTGGATGGAGGCGATGACTTCCTTCAAGCCGCCGACTGGGCTCGGGCTGGTCGAAAGCACTTCCACCTTCCAGCGCTGCGACTCGGCGTAGCGCGAGTACATGCGGAAGAGCTCCTGGGCGAAGAGCGAGGCTTCGTCGCCGCCGGTGCCGGCGCGGATTTCAACCAGCACGTTCTTCTCGTCGTTCGGG
>DATEUS010000229.1:0-5398 GCA_035282985.1 Candidatus Acidiferrales bacterium | reverse complement strand
TCGCCCTCCGCTACTAGGTTTTCATTCTCTCCGAAAGGAGTTTGCCACCATGGCCGGAAAGCAAGCCGCTGTTTTTTCGCCCAGACTCACGCGCCGGGGCTTCGCGCGCCTGCTGGGCGCGGGCGCCGGAGCCGCCCTGCTGGCCCCCAAAGTTGCGGCGCGCGGGTGGGAGGAACGCCTGGCCTTGCGGGCGACAGGACGCCTGGTGCCGGCCAAGCTGCTGCCCAAGGACCCGACCGGCCTGATCCTGCTCAACTCCAACGAAAACCCCTACGGGCCGTCGCCAGCGGCATTGGAAGCGATGGTGGAAGCGCACAGCGTGGCCATGCGCTATCCCAACTACTGGGCCGACCAGTTACAGGAGAAGCTGGCAGAGTTCCGCGAGGTGGAGCCGGAGATGGTGGTGGTGACCTGCGGCTCGCAGGAGGTGCTGAAGCTGGCGGCGCAGGCCTTTCTTGGGCCGGGCAAACGGCTGGTGGTGGCGGAGCCAACCTTCGAGGCTATTGTGTACTACGGCAAGCAGACGGGAGCCGAGGTGGTGAAAGTGCCGGTGACGGCAGACTATCGCCACGACTTGGAGGCGATGGCGCAGGCGGCGCAGGTGCGACCGGGGCTGGTCTACCTCTGCAATCCCAACAACCCCACCGGGCGGGCAGAGCCGCACGTTGCGGTGGAGAAGTTTCTTGCCCGCATTCCGGGCGAAAGCGTGGTGCTGGCGGACGAGGCCTACCTGCACTACGTGGACGCTCCCGACTACCAGTCGCTGCTGGGAGCGGTGAAGGCGGGGAAGAACGTGGTGGTGACGCGCACGTTCTCCAAGATTTACGGCATGGCCGGGCTGCGGTTGGGCTACGGGCTAGCGCGCAAGGAGTTGATGGAGCGGATGCGCCCCCACCAGGTAATCGAGAGCTGGAACGTGATGGCCTGCGCCGCGGCCCTGGCCAGCCTGGACGACGAGGAGTGGGTGAACCTGAACCAGGAGCGGAACCGCGCCGCCCGGGACTACTTGGTGAAGGCGATGGCGGAGCGCGGCCGCGAGGTGATTCCTTCCGAGACCAACTTCGTGTGCGTCAGCGTCCCGGTACCGGTGCCGGCGGCGATCGAAGAGTTCCGCGAAGAAGGCATCTCCATCGGACGGGAGTTCGCCCGCTTGCCACAGCACATCCGCGTCTCCATCGGGACGCCGGAGGAGATGGAAGAGTTCGTGAAGGTCTACGACAAACTCTTCGGGGTCGGGCGTCGGCTAGGTCCCGAGCAGGCGAGAACCCGACCGCAGGGTCGGCGTCCACGCGCCGGGGAGCCGCCGCTCTGGGCGCGCAGTTGAGCCAGCGCGTCTAGGTGCGGTCCGGTGGGGAGAGTTTCTGCTCGTCGAGCAGAACGGGCTTGGCGCGGAGAACTTGCGTGAAGCCGCTGGCACCGAAGGTGATCTCTCCACCCTGGGGCCAATTGAGCTCAATCCGCCAGCGATAGTAGGGCCGGTCGAGACAGATTTTCTGGTCCTGGATTCGCTCCCGCGTGATCGAGTTGATCGAAAGCTCGTGCAGCGCCGTCCGGCAGCCGCTGTCGCCCCAGTCGACCGCAATCCTGAGGTCGGTGGCGTGGTGGAAGGTCAAGGTGGCCGGGGCCACGCGGAACTGGGCCCGTCCGGCGACACTGCAAATCCACTCGACGATGTGGTCAATGTCGAAGATGAGGTCGCTGTGCCAGTCGCCGCGGTCGTAATCGCCGACGTCGAAACGCACCCCGTAGAGGGCGTTATCGTGCCAGGAGAGACGGTCGAAATCCGCTTCTGAGGCCCGTTGCTCCATAGAATCGTCTCTAAGTTCTCTTCCAACTGCCCCGGTGATTGTACCAGCCAGATTGCAAAAGCTGTAGACTGAGACCGCCCGACTGTACCAGGTAAGCAGCTGGGAAAGATCACCTCGAGACCAGCAACCTTTAGCCCCCTCCCCCTATCCAATGGAGGAACTCGGAGATAGAATAGGCATCCGCTTATGGACCCGATGGTGGGAGACAAATTGACCGGCGCGGAAACCGAGATGGGCGCCGCCGAAGCCGTGGCGGACAAGGCGCAAGAGGTCTGCCCGATCTCGGGCAGTGAGACAGCCACCATCCGTTTCCTGATGGAAGTCGGCGAGGAGTTGAGCTCCACCCTCGATCTCGATGCCGTGCTCAATCGGGTGGCGGCGCGCCTGAAAGAGCACGTGGGCTACGACACCTTCGGAATCCTGTTGCTCGACCCCCTGGGGCAGGAGCTGCGCATCCGCTTTGGCATCGGCTATCCGCCCGAGGTGATGGAGAACTGGCGCTTCGGGCTGGGGCAGGGTCTGGTGGGGACAGCGGCCAAGACCGGCCGGCCGGTGCGGGTGGAGGACGTGCGCAACGACCACCGCTACATCAACGCGGGCGAGGACGTTGCCTCGGAGCTGGCCGTGCCGCTGATCGTCAAGAACCGCACCATCGGGGTGCTGGACGTGGGCAGCCGCCAGCCACGCTACTTCACTAAGGGCCACCAGTGCCTGGTGACTTTGCTCGCCAGCCGCCTGGCCAACGCGGTGGAGAACGCCCGGCTCTACGAGAACCTGCAAGAGCAGGCGCGCACGCTGTCGCTGCTGCACGAAGTGAGCCGGGAGCTGACCTCGATCCTGGACCGGGAGGCCTTGCTGCGCCGGGTGGGCCAGTTGGTGAAGCGGCTGATTGACTACGACATGTTTGCGGTGATGCTGTGGGACGAGCAGCAGCAGGTTCTGGAACACACCTTTTCGCTCCGCTACGACGAGCGCATCCTGGAAAAGGGCAGCTTCCCCCTGGGCTACGGCATCAGCGGTACGGCGGGGGCGCTGCGCCAGGCCGTGCTCGTGCCCAACGTGCACTTGGACCCGCGCTTCGTCTCCTGCACGCATGGCATCGAGGTGCGCTCGGAGCTGGCCGTCCCCCTGGTGTTCAAGGAGCGCCTGGTGGGGGTGCTCGACCTGGAGAGCAGCCGCTACAACGCCTTCAGCGAGCAGCACGAGCAGATGCTCTCCACCCTGGCTTCCTACATTGCCATCGCGCTGGAAAATGCCCGCCTCTATGAGAAGGTGCGCGAGGACGAGCAGCGGCTGGAGACCGACCTGGGAATGGCCCGCGAAATCCAGCGCGGCCTGCTGCCCGATTCCACCCCGCGCTTGCCGGGATTGGAGATCGCCTTTGCCTACGAACCGGCCCGGCACCTGGGCGGCGACCTCTACGACATCCTGCCTTATGGCGAGGGCCGCCTGGCCATCGCTGTCAGTGACGTCTCCGGCAAGGGGTCGGCGGCGGCGCTCTATGGGGCGCTGGCCATCGGCATCCTGCGCGGGCACGTGGTCGAGCATCCCTGCGAGCCCGCTGAGATGCTGGAGGAGATGAACCGGCACCTGCGTCACTCGCAAGTGGATGGCCGCTTCGTGGCCATGGCTTTCGGCGTCTACGACAGCCACAGCCGCACGCTGACGGTGGCCAACGCCGGCTTCACCCGTCCCCGGCTGCTGCGCCGCGGCCAGGTGAAAGAAATCCAGGTGGACGGCGTGCCGCTCGGCCTTCTGCCCGACATCCGCTACGAGCAGAAGGAGCTGGCCCTGCAAGTGGGCGACGCCGTGGTGTTCTGCTCGGATGGGATTCACGAGTGCATGAACCGGCGCGAGGAGGAGTTCGGCAGCAGCCGCCTGGAGGCGGTGCTGAAGGAACTGGCCGGGCGGTCGGCGCAGCAGATTGCCGACGGCATCCTCCGCGCCACCGACCGTTACGCCGCCCCCGACTCGCCCCTAGCCGACGACCGCACCGTGGTCGTGCTCCGCGTCACTCCCGAGTAGTTCTTCCTCTCATTCCCGGCCGAAACGAATGCTGTGCCAGAGCTGTCGGCCTGCGCTACTCTAGGCCCGCGCATGCAAGCAGAGGAGAAGCCGGGCAGCGAAGCCCGTGGGTTGGTGCGGGCCCTGGGCCGTTTCGACCTGACGGCCCTGGTGGTCAACTCTGTCATCGGCAGCGGCATTTTCGGCCTGCCCGCGATTCTGATTACCCTGGTGGGACGATGGAGCCCTGTGGCGTATCTGCTGGCGGCCGCCGGGATGGCGATCATCGCGCTCTGCCTGGCGGAAGTCGCTTCTCGCTTTCGGGCGGCCGGCGGGCCGTACCTGTATGCGCGGGAAGCCTTCGGACCGTTTGTCGGCTTGCAGGTGGGCTGGATTCACTGGCTGGTGCGGATTGCGGCGGCAGCGGCCAACGCCAACTTGTTTGTGCTCTACCTGGCGGAGCTGTGGAGCGGGGCCACCGAACCGGCGGTGCGCCTGCTGTTGCTGACGCTGATCTTCTTTTCGCTCGCGACGGCCAATTACCGCGGCGTCCGCGCGGGCGCGCAGGTGAGCAACTTCTTCACTGCGGCCAAGCTGTTGCCGCTGGCCCTCTTTATCCTGGTGGGACTCTTCTTCTTGCGCGGGGAGAACTTCGCCGCCGGCGCTGGTGAGGGCAGCGGCGATTGGACGCAAGCGCTCCTGCTGCTGGTCTACGCCTACGGCGGCTTCGAATCCGCGACCATCCCGGCGGGTGAGGTGCGCGACCCGCGGCGGGACACCCCCTTCGCCCTGCTGGTCGGCTTTGGCCTGGTGACGTTGGTCTACACCTTGACCCAGATTGTTGTGGTGGGCACGCTGCCGGCGGATGCGGTGACCGAGCGGCCGCTGGCCACAGCAGCCAGCCAGTTCCTCGGCCGGGGCGGAGGGCTGCTGCTGGCGGTGGGGGCATTGATATCGGTGTACGGGCTGTTGAGCAGCACCTTGCTGAACACTCCCCGACTGACTTACGCCCTGGCCGAGCGCGGAGACTTCCCGGCCGTCTTTGGCGCGGTCCACCCGCGCTTTCACACCCCGCACGTCTCGATTGTTGTCTACGCCATTCTTTCCTGGGGGCTGGCGGTCTGGGGGAGCTTCCAGTGGAACGCGCTGCTCTCCGCCGTGGCGCGCTTGCTGATCTACGGCACGACCTGCGCAGCACTGCTGGTCTTTCGGCAGCGCAACCAGCAGGACGCCTTCCGGTTGCCGGCGGGGGTGGTGTGGTCCCTGGCGGGAATGGCGTTCTGCCTGGGGCTGTTGCTCTTCATGGGGAGAGGCGAACTGCTCGTCCTGGGGATTACGGCCCTGCTAGCGTCCGCCACCTGGTGGTGGGCGCGCCGGAGAGCCGCCGGCCGCGCCTGCCCTTACCGCTCGCCCCAGCGCAGCTTGCTGCGCAGGACCTCGAAGTAGTCCCGGTGGGGAGAAACAATCAAATCAACCACGCGGTCAGAGCGGCGCACGCGCAAGCGGTCACCGTGGTGCACTTCCTCGCCCACCTGGCCGTCGACGGTGACGTAGACCGCCTCTTGCGCGGAGGTGTCTCCGATCTG
>DATEUS010000228.1:0-11125 GCA_035282985.1 Candidatus Acidiferrales bacterium | reverse complement strand
CTCGGCGGGACCGCGCACCAATCCGAAGTACCCTCCTGCCAGCACAGCCACGACCACCACGGCCCCAATAGCCATCCCCACCGGCTGCTTCCAGAGCGGCACCGGTGCCTCGGCCGGCACAGCCACCGGAGGCGCGGGCGGAGCCTTGACCGCGGGCCGGACTGCTGGAGGGACCTCGACCGCTGGCCGCGGCTTCACCGCCGGCGGCGCGGCCGGCTTGACCTTCGGCGGCTTGGGCTCTACGGCCGGCGGGGCCGCGGGCTTGACCTCGGGAACCGGCGCTGGGGGCGGGATGATCTCCGGCGGCGGCGCCGTGGGTACCGGCTGCGGCTGCGTGGAAGCCGTGGGCGCGGCCGGCGGCCCCTGCAAAATGTACTGGGTCTCGGCCGCCGGGGCAGCGCTCGGGGTTCCCGTAGTCGGCATCCCGAAAACTGTGGCTGCATCGGGCGGGACTTCGTGGGCTTCGGCGGCGCTCAGCAGGGTCTTAACTTGGTTATCGAAGGGGAAATCCTTGGCCACGTTGCGCAGGACGACCGTGGCCTGGTCAAAGTCCTTTGACTCCAGGTGGAACAGCGCCGTTTTCAGTTTCTCATCGCGCTGGCGCTTCTTCCCCCGGGCTTCGACTTCCCGTTCGGCAATGTTAATGAGTTGAGTGACGTCCGTGTCTTCCGGGGCCAGGGCCAGGGTCTGCCGGCCCAGATCGAGCGCGTCGGTCAGGTCGCCGCGCTCGATGGCGCCCTTGATGGCGCGCACGCGCCGCTCCAGCTCAGCCCGCTTCTCCTGCTCTGCCTTGGTCTTCTTGGCGGTGGTAAGCAGTTCGGTCAGGTCGGGTTCGCGGGGGAACTTCTTCAGCCCCTTCTCGGCCTCGCGGATGGCCTGATCGAACTTACTGGCCTCGATCAGCTTCTGGACCGACTCGACCAGCTCCTCCAGCTGCGCCCTGCGCTCGGCCGCCTGCTTCTCCAGCCGCACCGAGGCCACCAGTCGGCCGACCTCGGTGTCGTCGGTGAACTCCTTCTGCAGCCGCTCACCCAGTTGAAGCGCGGTCGCATAATCCTTCTTCCGGATGAGCTCTTGGAGCTGGCCCCGATCTTGCTCATACTGCTTCCGGCGCTCGTACTCTTGCTCCTCCTGCACCACCAGGCGGCGCAGCTTGACGACCGCCGTCTCCTTCGGGAAGCTCTCCAGCAGTTGGTCAAGGACAGCCAGCGCCTCCTTGTACTTCTGCTGGCCCAACAGCGTGCGGGCCTCGTCGGTCTTGGCGGCGAGCGTCTGGCGCTTCTGCTGCTGGTTCCAGCCCTCCCGGGCCGTCTCCAGCAGCCGCTGGAACCCGGCGTCGTCGGGGAACTCCTTGACCGCCGCTTCCAGCAACTGCACGCACTCTTCGTACTTCTGCTGGCCCAGCAGCGTGCGGGCCTCGCTGGTCTTGGCCGCCACCGTCTGGCGTTTTTGCTGCTGCTCCAGGCTTTCGCGGGCGGTTTGTAGCAGCCGCTTGAACTCTTCTTCTTCCGGGAACTGCTTGACCGCCGCCTCCAGCAGCTGCACGCACTCTTCGTACTTCTGGTCGAGCAGTAGTCGGCGGGCCTCGCTGGTCTGGGCGGCAATGGCCTGGCGCCGCTTCTGCTGCTCCAGGCTTTCGCGGGCGGTTTGCAGCAGTCGTTTGAACTCTTCCTCTTCGGGGAACTCCTTGGCGGCGCCTTCGAGGAGCTGCACGCAGGCTTCGTACTTCTGGTCGAGCAGCAGCGCGCGGGCTTCGCTGGCCTTGGCGGTGATAGCTTGGCGCCGCCCCTGCTCTTCCAATCCTTCACGGGCCGTCTGCAGGAGCTGGTTCAGCTCTTCTTCCTGCGGAAATTCCTTTTCCAGGCCTTCACACAGCTTGACGCAATCTTCGTAGCGCTGCTGGATCAGGTGGGTGCGCCCCTGCCGCAGGGCCTCCTGCAAGCGGACGCGCTGCTCGCGCAACCCCCGCTCGCCCTTGAGCTGGCCCAGCAGCGCCTTGGCCTGGGCATTCTCTTTATCCAGTTCGAGGACTTTGCCGAGCGCGGCCTGGGCCATGGTGAGGTCGCCGTGGCTGAAGGCTTGCTCGCTGTCGGCCAGCCCCTGGCGCACTTGAACCGCGCGAGCCATCTCCTTGCGCGACGTCTCCAGCAGCTCCTTGGCTTGTCCATGCTGGGTGTCGAGCTGCAGCGCCGCTTCGAACTGTTGGCCGGCCTCCTCGTACTTGCCCTCCTTCAGCAGACCTTGGCCTTCCTGGACCAGCTTCTCTACCCGGGGATGGATCTCCAGCCGCCGGATCTCGGTGCTGACCTTGGCCATCAGCGTCTTGGCCAAGCCGTGGCTGCTGTCGATCTTCAGCGCGCTGCGCAGCAGATCGCGCGCCTGGGGGAATTCCTGCTTCTCCAGCAGCTCCTTCCCCTGCCGCACCAGCTCTTCCACCATGTCGCGCTGCAGGGCCCGCGCCAGCGGCTCCAGCTCCAGGGACAGGTCTTCCAGCGACTGGAAGCGTTCGTTGGGGTTCTTGTGGAGGCAGCGGTGCACGATCTCGCACAGTTGCGGCGGCACCTGCGGGGCGTGCTGCGCCAGCGCCGGCGGCTCCTCGGTCACAATCTTGATCAGCACCACCGCCACGTTGGCGCCGGCGAACGGCTTGCGGTAGGCGAACAGCTCATACATCAGCACGCCCACCGAGAAGAGGTCGGAGCGGGCGTCGACGTGCTCGCCCTGGGCCTGCTCCGGCGACATGTAGCCCACCGTGCCGATGACCATCCCGGTCGAGGTCATGCTGGTCGAGCTCAGACGCACGATGCCGAAGTCCACCACCTTGACCGTGCCGTCCTTCATCACGATCACGTTGGCGGGCTTGATGTCGCGGTGCACCACCCCGTGCTTGTGGGCGTAGTCGAGCCCGCGGCAGAGCTGCAGGATGATGTTCAGCTTCTGCCCCAGGGGCATGGCGGGCTGGCGGGCGATGACCTTCTCCAGGCTCTCGCCCTCCAAGAACTCCATGGCGATGTAGGGCAGCCCATCGGCCTCGCCCAGGTCGTAGATGATGACGATGTTGGGATGCTGGAGGCCGCCAGCGGCTTGGGCCTCGCGGTAGAAACGCTGCAGCAGCTCGGGGTTGTCGAGCAGACCGGGGGTGATAGTCTTCAGCGCCACCAGGCGCCCGATGGAGGGGTCGCGGGCGCGGTAGACCACGCCCATGGCGCCGCGGCCGAGTTCCTCCAGGATCTCGTACTTGCCGACTTTCTTCTTGGGCTGCTCGGCCACCGCCTACTCCGCTGCCCCCCTCGTCAAGACCTCACAGAGGATTACCGTTATGTTGTCCGGTCCGCCGCCGTCATTGGCTTTCTGGATCAGGTTTTCCGCCTTCTTCCGCAAGGGCTCGGGCCCTTTCAGGACCTCGGCCATCTGTTCCGGCGACACCACCCGGTAGAGCCCGTCGCTGCACAACAGGAGGTAGTCGCCCGCCGCCAGCTCGGTGGTGGTGATAACCACGTCCAGCTGGGTCATTGCCCCCAACGCCTGCAGCAGCATGTTCTCAAACGGGGTGTTGAGCAGGGCCTGCCGTTCCACTTCGCTGACTGAGTTCAGCACCGTCTGGTCGCGGGTCAATTGGGTGAAGCTGCCCTCGTGCAAGTGATAGGCGCGCGAGTCGCCTACCTGGGCCACGATTGCCCGGCTCCCCACCAGCCAGGCGGAGGTTAGCGTGGTGCCCATGCCTTTGTTGGCGGCGTTCTCGTGGGCGCTGGCGTAAACGACCTGGTTGGTGGCTTCCACCGCCTGCTTGAGCGCCATGCCCCTCTCGGGCTCCGCGGCGGCACTGGCAGGAAACACCTTGAGGAACTCGACCGGCAACCTCTCCACGCACAACTGGCTGGCCACCTGCCCCGAGCTGTGTCCCCCCATCCCGTCGGCGACGGCCAGCAGCACCCCGGGGTGAGCAAAGGCAAACTGAGTTTCCGGTCCTAGCGGCACGCTGGTTCTTGCCTGGAGGTCAAAGATAACCAAGTTATCTTCGTTGTTGGAGCGGTTGCGCCCCAGATCGCTCACCGCCGCCACAATTCCGCGCAACTCTCCCCCGGCGCGGGGTGACCCCATAACCGACCCTGAGCGCTGGCCTTTTGTCATGTTCGCTTTGCCCTTCTGTGTCGAGGATCCTGCCCCAGACAAACCTACCCCCGAGCGCGATGCTAGCATTCGCAGGCAGCGCAGTCAACGAATGTCAAGGTTTTCAACGGAAAAGGTCCTGCTCCGGAGGACGAAGCAGCTCCCGGCCCGAGCCAGCCGCCGCCTGGTAGTCGTACCCGCGCACGAAGGCTACCGGTATCCTGCGGGTTTTTTGCATCACCAGTTCGGCGGCGGCGGCCAGTTCGTCCGCCACCGCCACCACCGTCACCTGCATCGGCCGGCCCTGGTTGTCCGGCTGACCGCGGTAGTCGAGCAGCGGCGCCACGCCGGCCACCCCCACGGCCACGTTGACCACGCCCTCGCGCCAGGGCCGCCCGAAGGTGTCCGACACCACCACCGCCAGCCGCACCCCGAAAGCATTCTCCAGGTAGGCCTGAAGGCGCTGGGCCGAGCGGTCGGGATCTTCCGGCAGCAGCGTCACCGTACCAGCGGGGGCGTTCGAAGCGTCTACGCCCGCGTTGGCGCAGACAAACCCATGGCGGGTTTCGGCGATCAACACCCCGTGGTCCATGCGCACAATGCGTCGGCTTTCCCGCAGAATCACTTCCAACACACGCGCGTCCTTGTGGTGGGCCGCCGCCCAAGCCCGCGCCGCCGCCGACGGCTCGATGGAGTCCAACTGAACGACCCGCCCTTCCGCCTTGGAGACGATTTTCTGCGTGACGACGAAGATGTCGCCATCCTCCGCCCGCAGCCCGGCGCCGCCGAGGGCCTGGACGATCAGCTCCCCCAGGTTGTCGCCCGGGGCCACTTCCTTCAGCCCGGGCACTCCGATCACGGCGATGGATGGGGCAGGCAAGGGCAAGCCTCTTTCCTACAGACCAATAACCCGGAAGCGGGCGGTCTTGATCTGGTAACGGCGATTGATGCCGATGGCGAGCGCCGTCATCCGCTCCAGCGTCCCGGCCACGCTCAGCCGGCCGGCGTCCACCGGGCGCAGGGTAGGAATCAGGCGGATGACGTCCATCACCCGCGCCTTGGCTTCCTCGGAGTCGCCACAGACGAAGACGTCGCACTCCAGCGGCTCCTGCAACTCGGCCAGCACGTGCGAGGGAACGGTCTTGAACGCCCCCACCAGCGGGAAGCCCGCCGGGAGGTGCGCGGCCAGATGCTGGCTCCCCGAGCCTTCCGGCAAGTCGCCCGGGCCGAGGCTGTTCTTGGTCTTGACCGGCACGGTTACGTCCACCAGGACCTGCTCTGGCCGAAACGATTCTCGATAGGTTGTGAGGGCGTCCACCGCTTGGGCAAACGGCGTGGTCAGAAAAACCATCTCGGCGTGGGCGAGCATCTCCCGATTCTCCGCGCCGGTGATAAGCTCGCGCCCCAGCAGGGCGTTATACTCTGCCGCCTTCTGCCGCGCGCGCTCAGCCGAACGCGACCCGATGATCACTGGCGCGCCTGCTAGGGCAAACCGCAACGCCAGACCTTTGCCTTCGATGCCGGTTCCGCCCAGGAATCCCAGTGTGGGTACCGCTGACACGGGCGCGATTATAGCAGGACTATGTTACCGCGGCGGAGATGCTGGCTCGGCGCCGCGGTTGGGGAAGCGGGGGCCATCCTGCTACACTGCCCCGGATGACGAACCGCGACACGGAAGCGGCCTGGACCTACCACGACGCCACCAAGCATTCTTACTGGAGCGTCCGCGCCGACACCCACCGCCTCGACTGGGCCAACCAGCCCTTGCCCTTCAAGATTTATCCGACACTGGAACTGCTGCCTTTGCCCCGCGAGGTTCCCCAGAGCGGCATCGCCGCCCTCTCGGCTCTTCAGCAGCCAGCCGTCCCACCTCACGGGGAAGTAGTACCCGACTTGGCGACACTGGCGCAGCTCCTTTTCTTTTCTACCGGCGTCACCCGCCGCCGCACCTATCCCGGTGGGGAAATCTTCTTCCGCGCCGCGGCCTGCACCGGCGCGCTCTACGAAATCGAGCTCTACTTGGTTTGTGGCGATCTGCCCGGCCTGCCTGCTGGCGTCTATCACTTCGACGCCGGCGAGTTCGGCCTGCGCCGGCTGCGCGCCGGCGACTTCCGCGGCCTGCTCGCGCGCGCCACCGCCAGTGAGCCTGCCCTCACCCACGCTCCCGTCACCCTTATCTGCACCGGCACCTACTGGCGCAACGCCTGGAAGTACCAGGCCCGCACCTACCGGCACTTCGGCTGGGACAACGGAACCATCCTGGCCAACCTGCTGGCCGTCTGCTCGGCGCGGCGGTTGCCGGCGCGGGTCGTCTGCGGCTTCGTCGATGCCGAGGTCAATCGCCTCCTCGACCTCGACACCGTGAGAGAAGTGGCGTTCTCGCTGGTCCCCATTGGTTATCAAGAGAGCTTGCCTCCGGGGCCGGCTGCTGAAGTTGTCCCGCTCAGCTTGGAAGTCGTTCCGTACTCGCGGCGGGAAGTGGACTATCCCGCCATGCGCGAGATGCACGCCGCCTCTTCGCTCCACTCGCCCGAGGAAGTCGTTGCCTGGCGCGGCCAGACCTCAGCGCTGGAGGTGCCGCCGACCGCGGGCGCGACCGTCCGGCTGGAACCGCTCGGCAGCGACGAGACGCCTCGCGACCCTATTGAGCAGGTCATCCTGCGGCGCGGCTCGACCCGGCGGTTCGCCCGCCAGCCCATCACGCTGCCGCAGCTTTCCACCTTGCTCGAATGTGCCACTCGTGAGCTTGCCGCCGATTTCCTCGAGTCACCCGGGACGCACCTGAATCATCTCTACCTGATCGTCAACGCGGTCGAAGGGGTGCCGGCGGGCGCCTACGTCTTCCACCCTGAGCGCGGGCTGTTGGAGTGCCTCAAGGAGGGCGAGTTTCGCTCTCAGGCCCAGCGCCTGGGCTTGGAGCAGGAGTTGCCCGGCGAGGCCAGCGTGGCTGTGTTCTTCCTGGCGGACTTGGAGCCCATTCTCGCCCGCTTCGGCAATCGGGGCTATCGCACCGTTCAGCTTGAAGCCGGCATCCTCGGCGGGCGGCTCTACCTGGCCGCGTATGCCCAGCGCCTGGGCGCCACCGGCCTGACTTTCTACGACGATGAGGTGACGGAGTTCTTCTCGCCCCACGCCCAGGGCAAGAGCGCCATTTTCCTGACCGCGCTGGGCAAGAGCTTCAAACGAAAAACTCGATAGATGGAAAGGAGCTCTCGATGCCGGAAACCATCCCCGAGAAATACCGCGACCTGTTCCGCAAGCCGGCCTTTGCTCATCTGGCCACCCTGATGCCCGACGGCCATCCGCAGGTGTCGCCCGTCTGGTGCGACCTCGAGGGCGATATCGTGCTGTTCAACTCCGCCCGCGGCCGCCAGAAGGAGCAGAACCTGGCGCGCGACCCGCGCGTCTCTATGTGCGTCATGGATCCGGAGAATCCCTACCGCTACCTGGAGATTCGTGGTCGAGTGGTGGCGGTCACCGAGCAAGGGGCCGACGCGCACATCGACCGCCTGGCCAAGAAGTACCTGGGCGTGGACACCTACCCCTACCGCCAGCCCGGAGAAGTCCGGCTCATTTTCAAGATCAAGCCCGAGCACACCACCGGTCTGGAGTGAAGCGCGCCCGTATGAGCAGTTCTAGCTGTCGGGGGATTGCGCTGGCTCCAACGCCTGCGCGTAAGGGATTCTTCGGCGGTACGACCCCACCAAGTCTTCGTACGCTCGCGGCAGAAACACCAGTCCCAGCAGGGCGCGGCCCAGCATGTAGGCCAGGTGCGAGGCCAGGCTGTAGGCCAGCAGTTGGGACTCGGCGGCGTAGTCGTTGAAAAAGAAGATCCAGGCCGCCTGCGTCGTCCCCAGGTGCGCCACCGTGATAGGCAGCGACGCCAGCATGAAGATGATGGGCAGGAAGGCCACCAGGCGTCCCAGCGGAATCTCCATCCCGAAGGTTCGCACCGCAAAGTAGTGCAGCACCAGCGCCACGGCGAACATCGGTGCGCGCAGCAGGATGAACTGCACATAGCGCTTTGTTGCCGCCTCCCGGAAGGTTCGCAGGATGGCCCACTCGCGCACCTGACCCCGCCCGCGCCAGCGCGGGAACAGCCGCCCGAACGGCGCCAGCAGCGGCCGCCAGGGCGCGAAACCCAGCCGCACATAGGATAGAAAGGCCACCCAGAAAATCACGAACCCCACCGGCACCCAGAACACGCCCTCCGGCATCAGCCAGGGGAAGCTCACCATCCCTGCCGTGGCCCACAGCCCCAAGTGGGTCAACTCCACCAGCCAGAGAAACATGACCGTGGAGGCCAGCTCGAAGAACGGGGCGCGCAGCTGCCGGGTGAGATAGAAGGCCATCGCCCCCCGCGCCAGGTGGGTGTTCATCAGCGACACCACGTAGGTGACGGCGCGCACCGGCAGCAGGTCGCGGTAGCGCATAGGCCCGTGGAACCAGCGCATCAGGAACGCCAGCACCAGCGTGTCCCAGCAGAAATAGAAGACGCTGTTGGGGATCATCAGCAGGAAAAAGCGGGGGTAGTCAGCCCCCGCCAGTGCCGCCAGGAAGCGATCGAAGGGGATGCGCTGGAAGATGAAGTAGAAGATGACGACGGTGATGATGGCCGGCAGAATTCGCTTCCACAGTCCGTCCTGCTTCTTGCTGTCGGTTGTCGGAGCGGGAGCTTGCGACAAGAGAAGCGCCTCCGGCGATTGCCCGTGATCTTGAGGAGCCGCCATCTTAGGTTGCCTCCACGGTCAAGTCAATGCGCGCGCCGGGCTCATCTGGAGGCCCTCTTCGGCGGGAATTCCGGCTTGATAATTCCTTCAATTCGGTTATCCTTGCCGCGTCGTTTTTGGTAAGCTACCCCCCCACGCTGAGGTTGCAGGGCGGTCGCTTTTCAGTCAGGCCGCTAAGGTGAGAGACAATGTACCCTCGTCCTTTCCACTATCACCGGGCCGCTACCGTCGAGGAAGCCGTCTCCCTTCTTACCGAGTTGGGTGAGGACGCCAAGCTGCTGGCCGGCGGGCAGAGTCTGATCCCGCTGATGAAGCTCCGCCTGGCCAGCCCCGCCCACTTAGTTGACCTGAATTTTGTCCCGGGGCTGTCCTACAGCAAGAACGACAACGGCGTCGTTCGCTTCGGGGCCCTGACCCGCCACACCGAGGTAGCCGCCTCGGCGGTGGCGGCACAGATTCCCATCCTGCACGATTGCGCCGCCGGCATCGCCGACGTGCAGGTGCGCAACCGCGGCACCATCGGCGGCTCGCTGGCCGAAGCCGACCCCAGCAGCGACTGGGCCGCCGTGCTGCTCACCTTGCCGGCACAGGTGGTGTGTGTAGGCCCGGAAGGTGAGCGCACTATTCCACTGGGAGAATTCTTTGTCGACGCCTATACGACCGTGCTGAATCCCGCCGAAGTGATGCGTGAGGTGGTGGTGGAGGTGCCGCCGCCCAAGAGCGGCGGAGCCTACCTGGCAGTGAAGCGCAGCGCTCCCGTCTATGCCACCGCCAGCGCCGCCGTCCAGTTGACCCTGGCCGAGAACGACACCTGCAAGGAAGCCGGCATCGCCATGGCAGCTGTGGGCTTGACCGCCATCAAGGCCACGGAGGCGGAAGCGGTGCTGCGTGGCCAGCGGCTCACGCCCAAGACCATTGAGGCCGCCGCCGAGGCGGCCATGGCCGCCACCGACCCGCAGCCCGATATGCGCGGCTCGGCCGCCTACAAACGAGCTCTGACCGGAGTGCTGGTGAAACGCGCCATCAATCTCGCCCTGCGGCGCGCCCGCGGGGAAGCGGTGGAGGTGAGTCACATCTATGCCTGAAGAAATCGCCAAGGTTCCCATCAGCGTCAAGGTGAACGGCAAGGCCTACCGCCGCGAGGTCGAACCCCGCCTGCTGCTGGTCGACTTCCTCCGCAACGAGTTGAGCCTGACCGGCACCCACATTGGCTGCGAGACCACCTATTGCGGCGCCTGCACCGTGCTGCTGAACGGTGCCAGTGTGAAGTCGTGCACGGTATTTGCCGTCCAGGCCGACCAGGGCGAGGTGATGACGGTCGAAGGCCTGGAACAGGAGGGCCGCCTGCACCCGCTCCAGGAGGCCTTTGCCGAGCACCACGGCTTGCAGTGCGGCTACTGTACGCCCGGCATGCTGATGTCCACCTATCATCTACTCTCCACCAATCCGCGTCCGGACGACAAGCAGATCCGCAAGGGCATCGCCGGCAACACCTGTCGCTGCACCGGCTACCAGAACATTCTCAAAGCGATTCAGGCTGCTGCGCAGGCGGCGGCCAGGTAGGGATCCGATGGCGATTGCATTCGGCGGCGAGTTTCAGGTGCAGCGGGGACGGGAAGAAGTCTTTGATTTTCTCACCGACCCCAACCGCTTCGCGCCGCTGTTGCCGGACTTTGAAGGCGTGAGCGTTGAAGACGCGAAGAACTTCACCATCAAGACCAAGGTGGGCATCTCCCACATTCGGGGGACGGCGACGGTCAAGCTCCACTTGGCTGAGGCGGAGCGGCCGCGCCGCGCTCTCTACCAAGGCAAGGGCAGCGTCGCCGGCGGCAACGTCGAGCTGAAGGCCGGCTTCGACCTGGAAGAAGCCTCCGGCGGCACCCACGTCCGCTGGAAGGGCGAAGCGCAGATCTTCGGCCGACTGACCTCGGTGGCCGGCGGGCTGCTGGAGCCGCTGGCCAAGAAGAATGTGCAGAAATTGATTGACGCCCTGCAAGCCGCATTGAGCTGAGGAGCAAGGCCATGCCCGCAAAGAAGAAGACAGTGCCGCGCAAGAAGGCCCCAGCCAAGAAGGCCAAGCCGGCTCGCCCGGAAAACGGGGCGCCGCGCTGGGTGGGCCAGTCGCTGCGCCGCAAAGAAGAGGCGCGGCTGGTGCGCGGCCAGGGAAAGTTCGTCGACGACTACAAGCTGCCGGGGATGCTTCATATGTGCCTGGTGCGCTCCCCTTACGGCCACGCCCGTCTTCTCAAGGTGGATGTGTCCGAAGCCGAACGCGCCCCCGGCGT
>DATEUS010000227.1:0-3037 GCA_035282985.1 Candidatus Acidiferrales bacterium | reverse complement strand
CTGGCTTGGGCGCCGGACGGCGCCACGCTGGCGGCGGGCACGGTGGACGGCCATGTCCTGCTGTGGGATGTCGAGACGCGCGAGCTCTGGGCCGACCTCGGCGTCGAGCCCGCCAGCGCCGTGGTGCGGCTGACGTTCTCTGCCGACGGCAAGCGGCTGCTCTCGGCCTTCGAGGACGGTCGCGGCGTGCTCTGGGACATCGAAGAGCGCGAAGTGGTGCAGCAGCTCCGCTCGCCGCACCCGCGCGGCGACGGGAAGCCGAACGGCACCGCAGCAATGGTGCTGAGTCCCGACGGGCAACGCGTGCTGGCCACGCGGTTGCGCGGAGAGGAAGCGGAAATCGTGATGCTGGACGACGGGGGAGGAGAGGCCTGGCGCCGCTCGGGCTACGGACTCGAATTCACCCCCGACAGCGAAGCCGTGCTGGCGCTGGCGCCGCCCTTCCGCATCGCCGCGCTCTATCGCGCCAGCGATGCCCAGGCCCTGCGCACCTTCGAGCCGCCTGAGGGCGTACACATTCTTAACGCGGTGCGGCTCAGCCCGGATGGAACCCGGCTGCTGGGCGAAGGCGAGGACTTCTACGGCCAGATTCTGATTGTGTGGGATTTCGAGACCGCGCGCATCCTCAAGACCCGCCGCTAGGCTGAATCTCTCTGTGCCCTCTGTGTCTCTGTGGTGAATCTTTTTGCTTTCTCTGCGCGCGCTCTGCGACCTCTGCGGTGAGGTCCATTTCCTCTAACAGCAGATCCCTCGGCTACGCCTCGGGATGACGGAGAGGCGTTAGTTGAAGCCGGCCTGCTCCCACTTGCGCAGGGTGTCTTTGACCAGCGCCGCCACGCAGGCGTTTACCCGCCGGAAGTACTCATCGGCCTTGGCTTGGTCGAAGTCGGTGGGGGCGCCGCTGCCGGCCTGGTAGAGGCCGATGCTGGAGGGCGTCGGCGTCGCCGCCCACGCGCCCGGCGTCGGATTGGCCGTGGTGGTGATCTCAGCGTAGCGCTCCTTCTTCACCAGCGCCGGGTTGATGGCCTGGATGAAGGCGGTCTCGTTCTCGCCGGCGTGCCCGCCCGGATTGCCGAAAACTTCCTGGGCGGCGTCGGCACAGGCCGACCACCAGTTCACCACCAGGGTGTTGACGCCCTGCTCGAGGGCGACGTCGCGCGCCACCTGGGTCAACATAGCGGTCTGCGGGCCGCCGTGGCCGTTGATGATGACGATGTTCTTGAAGCCGTTGCGCACCAGGCTGGTCAACACCGCGCGCAGGTAGGCCGCGTAGACCTCTTCGGGGATGTGGGTGGCGCCGGGGTAGGGCGCCATCGAGCCGGTGACGCCGTAAGGGATGTGCGGCGCGATCAGCGCGTTCACCGCGGGGGCGATGGCTTCGGCGATCTTGACCGGGGCGAGGTTGTCGGCGCCGTTGTTGATGACGCCGTGGGGCTCGAGCGTCCCGGTGGTGAGCAGCACGGTGTTGACCTCGACGGGGACAAGCTCGCGGAACTCCAGCCAGTTCAGCTCATCCATCCAGCGGGAAGGAATCTGCTGCGCGGAAGCAGAAGGGAAGCAAGAGAAGCAGAGGAGGCAAAGGAAGCAAAGCGAGCAAACAGGAATGCGTCGGTTACTCATAAGTCCCCCTATCCGTCTTCGTCTTAATCTTCGGCAGGGCGGGGTTTCCCCGGCCTGAGCGAAGCCGAAGGCAACCCCGCCGAAGAGCAGCATAACCTAAACGGGCTTTAGCCTGCCTGCCGCAGGCAGGCCCCTGAGGCTTTCAGTTCATTTGAGATTCCGGGGTGATGACCCACAGCAGCCAGAAGAGCGCCAGGATACCGAGAAGGACGAAAGCGAGGAAGAGCAAGGCGCGGCGGGAGCTGGGCGGCTCCGAGGGCAGGCGGACGTCGGCCACCAGGTGGGCTTGGAACGTGGTTTCTTCGACGTAGGTGCAATCGGCCACAGTTACTTCGGGGACCACGCGACCGTCCTCGAGAATGAGGTCAACCTGCTGCGCGCCGCTCTCCGCTCCGGGCAGTTCCCGCAGCTTCATCTGCACGGCAATCGGCAGCTCTTCCACGCGGCTTACTCCTGGCGGAACTCGCGCGAGCTGCGGAAGTAGAAGGCCCCGCCGACAGCAAACACCACCGCCATGATGATCAGGAAAATGCGCAAGTAGGTCCCCTGCTGCTGGAAGGCAAAGACCAGGAAGATCACCGCCAGCAGAAAATAGATGGCGGTGGCGCGCAGGTAGGCGCGGCTGGTCTTGCCGTAGGAGGAACCGGCCTGGATCGCCAGCCGGTTCACCAGCGCCACTTGCGCCTCGCAGGCGCCTCGGCACGACAGGCTGCCCGCCACCTCCACCGCGCACTCCCGGCACAGCCCCTTGTTGCAGTGTTTGCACACCCCCACCGCATCCGCCGCCGCATGCTTAAAGCATTTCATCGCACTCCACGAATCAAGCAAGTAACACTGCAAACCCACGTGAAGACGTATATCAATGAGGCTGCTCCCCACGCAACGACAGCTCCCCAACCGCAGGCCTGCATTACGTGCCTAGCTCTCGGCTGCTTGTTCTTGAGGTACTTTTCGTAGTCTTCTTGATTGACTCTGATGCTGATTGCATAACATGAAGGAAGATTGAGCTTGCGCTCGATTCTTTCGGCCAAGGCTTCGTACCTCTCGAGGTGTCCCAAGGCCCTCCTTTGTATCAGAGCCCAGGCAACAGACATGAAGGCTCCGGCCAATGAGATTAGAGTCCCGACCGGGGCGTTGGGGAAGTCGCCTGTTTGAAAAAGCGCAACTAGGAGAACAGCGTTGGTGGCAAAGAAGATACCGAACGCAGTCCAGATGATCTGGTCTTCGTGGTTCCGGTAGCTGATGGCGAGTTCGAGACGAAACCGTAGCTCTTCCTTGTCAGCGTCCGGGCCCGGCGGTGCAGCACTAGCCGATTCCGGCTTCATGGGCTTCGCTCCTTTCTACGGACAAACACTCTTTGGGCGGCGAGGATCGTATTGGTGTGGATTTGGATTGTGTCCTGCACCCGCCGAGCATA
>DATEUS010000226.1:0-4282 GCA_035282985.1 Candidatus Acidiferrales bacterium | reverse complement strand
GCGCGTGTTGACTGTGGACCAAACGAGCCTGGAGGGCAGGTCGCAGACTCGCATCAGTATTTTTCTCTCTGTCTTCGATGTGCACGTCAACCGCGCACCCATTGCCGGCCGCATCGGCGCGGTTCAGTATCGTCCCGGCCGCTTTCACGTGGCTTCGCGGGAGGCAGCCAGTCGGGAGAACGAGCAGAATGAAGTCGCGCTGGAGGGGGAGGGAACGCGTGTGGTCTTCCGGCAGATTGCCGGCATCCTGGCGCGCCGCATCGAGTTCTGGAAGAGACTCGGGGATCAGTTGGAGCGTGGCCAGCGGGTGGGTATGATTCGCTTCGGCTCCCGTACGGAGGTGTTCTTCGAGCCTCATTACCGCGTGCAGGTGCGGCCCGGGGAGCACGTCAAAGGCGGCGCCACCATTCTGGCCATTCGAGAATGAACCAGGAAACAAACCACCGCTTGCGCCGGGGCATTTATCTGCTGCCCAGCCTCTTCACCGCGGGCAACCTGCTCTGCGGCTACTACTCGATCCTGTCCTCGGCGGCCGGCGACCTGGACCGCGCCGCCAAGTTGATCGGTGTGGCAGTCGTACTCGACAGTCTCGACGGGCGGGTGGCGCGGATGAGCAACGTGTCTTCCCCTTTCGGCAAGGAGTTCGACTCGCTGGCCGACGTCATCAGCTTCGGCATTGCCCCCGCCTTTCTGGCGCTGGCCTGGGGCCTGCGCGGCCTTGACCCCTCCAGCGCCGCTGACCCGGCCCTGGTCAGGCACATTTATCAAGTCGGTTGGATTGCCACCTTCGCTTTTGTCATTTGCGGCGCCTGGCGCCTGGCGCGCTTCAACATCCAGAGCATAGACACTGGCGGCTTGGGTCCCTCCGCGCACCGCTACTTTGTGGGCATGCCCATCCCGGCGGCGGCGGGCGTGATCGCCGCCGTCGTCCATTTCACCCCCGAGCCCATCACCGACTGGTACTGGGCGGTGGGCTGGCTGGCACTGGTTTTCGCCCTCGCCTTCCTGATGATCAGCACTCTGCGTTACCCTAGTTTCAAGAACATCGATTTTCGGCGGCGGCGGCCCTCGCTGGTGATTGTGCTCATCGGTTTGATGGTGTGGCTCATCGTCGTTTACTCCGAACCCGTTCTGCTGGTGATAGCCATCGCCTATCTTTTCTCCGGCCTGGTGGGGTTGGCGCGGCGCCGCCTGCTGGGGCACACGGGCTGAGGGTCATCGTGAGTTCTCCCGACAAGACCGCGGGCTTGCGTGTGGCCATTGTTGGTGCCACCTCCCTCAAGGGCAAAGAGCTCAAGGAAGTGCTGGAGGATCGGCTTTTTCCCGTGCAAAAACTGCTCTTGCTCGATGACAATGAAGCCCTCGGGCAACTGACCGAGTTTGAAGGAGAACCCACCTTCGTTCACGCCATCGAGCCGCAGACCTTTGCCAATTGTGACGTGGTGTTCTTCGCCTCTACGACCGACCAGTTTACTCGCGCCCAGTGGCCTCAAGCAGCCGCCAGCCCGGCGATTCTGATTGATTTAAGCCATGCCATCCTCGATATGCCCGAGGCGGTGATGCGACTCCCGTTCCTGGAGAGGGAGTTGCCGAGCATGGCAACCTCCAGCGGACGCTGGTTTGGGGTTCCTCACCCCGCGGCCATTGTATTGCTGGTGGTCTGGGCGAGACTCCGCTCCTCCTTTCGCGTACGCCAGGTGGTTGCCAACGTCTTCGAGCCGGTCTCGGAGCGCGGCGCAGCCGGGCTGGAGGAACTGCAGGAACAGACGGTGCGCCTGCTGTCCTTCCAGGGTTTCCCTCGAACCGTGTTCGATGCCCAGGTGGCGTTCAATTTACTCGTGCGCTACGGCGCCGCCAGCCGTGCTCGCCTGGAGGAGAGCGAAGACATCATCCGCCGGGGAATCGAGCGTTGCGCCCCCGAATTGGGCAAGTGTCTGGCCCTGCGGGTGATCCAGGCACCCGTCTTTCATGCTCACTGCCTCTCCATCCTGGTTGAACTGGAGGAACACTGCGACGTTTCCGCAGTGGAGGCCGCGCTGCGGGGCGAGCGCGTGGCGGTGTTGTCCCAGGATGAAACCCCCGCCGCCGCGGTGGAAGTGGCCGGGCGCGAAGACATCGTGATTGGTCCTGTGCTCAGGGATCGCCGTTGTGCCTTGAGCTTCTGGTTGTGGGCAGCCGCGGACAACCTGCGCCTGACCGCCCGCACTGCTGTGGAGATTGCTGAAGACCTTGCGGCCTAGAACACTCAGATTCGTTGTTGTCCTTCTTGCAGCACTGCTCGGTCCAGCCTGCGGGTATCGGGTGGGTGGTCAGGCCAGCCGTCTTCCGGCCCACGTGAGCGTCCTGGCCGTGCCGGCCTTCACAAACCAAACCTCGTGGATGCGCCTGGAGCAGCGACTGACGGCCGCGGTCATGCAGGAGCTCATCCACCGCACCCGCTACCAGGTGGTGGGTAAGCCGGAGGGCGCGGATTCGGTGCTGACTGGCACTGTGCTGGCCGCCACCACGGCGCCGGTCCTCTTTGATCCGACCACGGGTCGTGCCTCGGCCGTTCAGGTGACGGTGACGGTCGCGGTCGAGCTTCGCGATCTTAAGGATCAGCAGATCCTTTACGCCAATCCGACCTACGTTTTCCAGGAGCAGTATGAAATCACCGGCGATCTCGACAGCTTCTTTGAGGAGCGTCAACCGGCGCTGGAGCGGCTGGCGCGCGATTTCGCTGCTACCCTGGTGAGCGCTATGCTGGAGAACTTCTGAGCATGACCGCCCGCAAGCGGTCCCGCCCCTCCGCTGCCGCGGCCTATCTGATTGTGGGAGAGGATTCCTTCCTTCGCACTCAGTATCGCGAAAGCATCATTGCCGCCAATGTGCCCGAGGAGGGACGAGCCTTTGCCGTCGCGCGGTTCTCGCTTGAGCAGGCTTCCCTGGCGGCCGCGCTCGTCCAGGCGGAGACACGACCGATGCTCAGTCCGCGGCAGGTGTTGATTCTGAGCGACGTGGAAGCCTTAAAGGAAGAACAACTGCCCGACCTGGAACGCTATCTTCACTCACCCGCCGATTTTACCGTGCTGATTTTTGAGGCTGAAAAGCTCGATCGCCGAACACGGGTGGCCCGGCTCTTGCGCGAGGAATGCACTTGCTATGAGGCTGAATCGCCCGACGACAGTGGCGCGGTTGACTCGGCCCAGCGGCTCGCCCAGGAACTGTCCGTGAAGCTCGAGCGCGAGACCGCTGAAGAGTTGGTGTTCGTCCTGGGAAACGACCAGGGACGCCTGCACGCTGAGCTCGAGAAGCTCCGCACCTATGTCGGCGCCGGGCACCAGGTGACCTCCGCCGATGTGGCCGCGGTCGTCAGTCCGGCGCGGCAGTTCAGTGTCTTCGATCTGGCTGACCTGCTGGCCGAGCGACGCCAGGGCGATGCCCTGGCGCGGCTGCGGCAACTGCTGGAGGCCGGCGAAAGCCCGATCGGCATCGTGGGTTTGCTGGCTTGGCTCTACCGGCAGTTGCTGCAAGCGCAGGCCCTGCCGCGGGATATCCCGCCCTGGAAGGCGGCCCAGACCCTGCGGGCCCCTCGGCCGCGCGTGGAAGGGCTTTTGCGGCAGGCGCGAAAATTCTCACCCCAAGAGCTGCGCGCAGCCTTTGGCATCCTGCTGGAGGCTGACGTGGCCTTGAAATCCTCCCCCGCCAACCCGACGGCTATTCTGGAGATGGCTGTGGTGCGGTTGACTGGCGCCCAGGCAGAAGGAAAAGCCTAGCTAGCGGAGGCCTGGGCTGCGGCGCCTTCTTTTTTCAGCAAGGCGTTATAGCCCAGCAGGAGCCTCGACTTGGTCCGGGCCGCAGTGTTGGCGTGAAGGACCCCTTTTCGGGCGGAGCGGTCGAGGACGGAAAGGGTGGGATGCAGCAGCTCGCGAGCTTTGCCGACGTCGCCCGCGGCCAATGCTTGGCGGAATCGCTTGACCTGAGTCCGCACGCCCCCCGTCCGGATTCGATTGATCGCCGTGCGGCGCTCGGTCTGCCGGATGCGCTTCAGCACCGACTTCTTTTTCCCCTTGCGTTTGGGCTGGATCGTCGTAGCCATCAATCACCTCATCGATGAGTGCGAAGCCATTCATCCTAGGGCAGTTTTGGGAGGGTGTCAATCGGCCCGGGAGTGGCTTGGCTGGCTGGTCGCAGGGGTTGTTCGCGACTGGGGGCTCCGCTATAGTGAGGGCGCAAAGGTTGCTCGTGAAGAGGTGGTAATGCCAACAGAGATTTTCAAGTGCGCTCAATGCGACTTGCCCGA
>DATEUS010000225.1:0-2287 GCA_035282985.1 Candidatus Acidiferrales bacterium | reverse complement strand
GGCGGGCTGGCGGAGCCGCCCAGCCGCTGGAAGCAGAAGGGGCGGGAGTCGGCCCTGCGGGGTCTGGAGCGGCCGCGGCGATGAAGTTCCAGGTGCAGATTGCGGGGGAGACGCGCAGCGTGGAGTTGCGACGGCGCTCGGCGGGTTGGGAATGCCGCATCGACGGAGAGCTGCGGACGGTGGACGCGGTGGAGGTGGCCCCGGGAATCTTCTCGTTGCTGCTGGAGGGGCGGTCGTTTACAGTAGGGGTCGAGCGTCAGGGCGACAGCTACCGCATTCACACCTGTGGGACCGACCTGGTGGCGGAGGTGGAAAATCCGCGCCGGTGGTCGGGCCGTAGCCGCAGCGCGCCGGGCTTGAGCGGCCGGCAGGAGATCACCGCGCCGATGCCGGGCAAGGTTATTCGCGTGCTGGTGGAAGAAAACCAGGAAGTGGAAGACGGGCAGGGGTTGCTGGTGGTGGAAGCGATGAAAATGCAGAACGAGATTCCTTCGCACAAGAAGGGCGTGGTGGAAAAGATTCTGGTGCGCGAGGGCGACACGGTCGACCACGGGGCGCTGCTGCTGGTGGTGGCCTAGCGGAGGGGGAGCGATGGCGGAGACAACGATGAGCCTGGTGGGGATCGAGGAATTCGTGCAAGGTTTGACGGCGCTGGCGACGTTCGAGTCGGAGAGCGTCTACAGTTATGTTCGCTCGCACCCGGTGCGGCCGGAGACGCTGCGGTCCTACCTGTTTTTCAGTTCGGCGAACTACACCCGCAACCTCATCTTCAAGAACGAGCTGTTCGAGCTGCTGGCCATCTGCTGGGACGTGGGGCAGGTGAGCCGCATCCACAACCACCGCGAGCAGCAGTGCTGGATGGCGGTGCCCATCGGGAAGCTGAAAAATCAGAACTATCGCGTGCTCGACCGCGACCCGGGGAAGAAGACCTGCCGGCTGGAGGCGAGCAAGAGTTTCCTCATCATGGCGACTGCGCCGGCGGAGGTGGACCAGGAGGAGCCCGTGCACCAGGTGCTGAACCTGAAAGAGTTCGGCGAGCGCGCCGTCAGCCTGCACATCTATTCGCGGCCGTTCAATACCTGCGAAGTGTATGCGCTGGAGCAGGGAATCTACTGCGACGTGCCGCTCTTCTACACCAGCGAGTACGGCAAGCTATGCGCGGGCGAGCCTGCCCGCCTGGCCGACTAGGGCGAGACGTGGTGGGATTCGAGGATTTGCCGGGCCAGGTAGTTGACCACGCGCGCCTGCCGTTGCACCTGGGAGATGTAGGCCTGCTCCAGTAACTGGCGCTTCTGGCCGCGCAGCCGTTGGCGGATGCCCTCGCGAACGGCGGGATCGGAAGGGTCGCGCTGGCCGGGCGCCTCGCGCTCCAGCAGCTTGATGATCTCATAGCCTTGCTGGGTGCGGATGGGGCCGGCGACGGCGCCCACTTCCAGCCGTTCGACCGCGCTGCGCAGGGACGGGTGCGACTCCTGCAAGGCTGACTCGGGGAAAAAACCGAGGTCGCCGCCCGCCAGCGCCGTGGTCGGATCCTCGGAATAGGCGCGCGCGAGTTGAGCGAAGTCGTCGCCAGCGCGCAAGCGCTCGAGCAGGAGCTGGGTCTTGCGGCTGGCTTCGCTCTCGGAGGCGGCGTCGTCGTTGCGCAGGTTGCGCACTTCCAGCTCACGCCGGGGTGTGACTAGGATGTGGGCCACGCGGAACTGGGCCTCGATGTAGCGGAACTGTGTGCGGTGCTGCTCGTAGTAGTCGGTGACTTCCTGTTCGCCCACTTCCACGCGAGCGCCGAGGGTGCGGTCCAGCAGCTTGCCCACGGCCAGTTCCCGCCGCAGTTCCGTCTTCAGGTCGGCGAGGGTGGTGGCCCGCTCGCCCAGTTGCTGCTGGAATTCCTCTTCGCTGAAGGAGGCGCGCAGTTCCGCCAACCGGGCTTCGACTTCGGCGTCGCTGGCTTGGATGCCGGCCTGCGTCGCCTTCTGCCAGAGGATTTCATTCTGAACGAGCCCGCCGAGGATGTTCAGCTTGCGCGCTTGTTCTTCGGCCGGCGTGGGCGGCTCGGGCAGAATGCCGACCTGCTGCTCGTAGTATTTCTCCACTTGCGAGCGGTAGATCGGTTGGCCGTTGACTTCGGCCCAGACTTCTTCCTCGGGCGGACGCGAACGGCAGCCGCCCGCGGCCAGCAGGGTTGCCAGCAGCAGCAGGCACGGAAGTTTTCGACGCAGCATGGGGCTCCTTCCTCGAACCTCCGGCAGCGATTCTAGCGCGGAACGGGCGGCGGCGTCAGTGCGGCGGC
>DATEUS010000224.1:0-11833 GCA_035282985.1 Candidatus Acidiferrales bacterium | reverse complement strand
CCCGAGCTTGCCGAAGGGCCCGCCTCGCGCATTTTGCTCCGAGCCTGCCCCGAGCCAAGTCGAGGGGCGGAGTCTAGGGGCCTCCCCACCAATTTCAGGATTCGAATCAGCGCCAGTGGCGTTACTCTGGTCTAGTGATGCTGCGACCATTCTCAGAGCCGGGCTACTACGTCGGTTGGGGCACGCTGGCGCTGATTAACGCCGGCTTGGCCCAGTCCAAGCAGCGCAGCGGCCTGCTCTGGTTCCTGCTTTCGCTGTTCTTAGGCCCCATCGCCACCCTCATCATCGCTTTACTGGGCCGGCGCCGCTAGCGGTTTTGCTTGGGATGCCTGAACCTGCCATAATCAGCCTCCGTCGCTCCGGCGAAGGCTGCCGACTAAGGAGGGAAGGGAAGTGGCCTACAAGGACCTGCGTGAGTTCCTCGCGCGCCTGGAGAAGGAAGGCGAGCTCAAGCGCATTACCGCCGAGGTGGATTGGAATCTGGAAATCACCGAAATCACCGACCGCATCACCAAGAGCGGCGGGCCCGCCTTGCTGTTTGAGAACGTCAAGGGCTACAAAATCCCCCTGGCCATCAATCTCTTCGGCAGCCATCGCCGGATGAACCTGGCCCTGGAAGTGGACAACCTCCAGGAGGTCGCCGACCGCATCTCCGGCTACCTGGACTTCAAGACCCCCGCGGGTCTGATCGACAAGCTGAAGATGTTGCCCAAGCTGGGCGAGTTGGGTGCCTTTTTTCCGAAGACAGTCAAGAGCGGCCCCTGCCAGGAAGTGATCAAGACCGACAACTTCTCCCTCTTCGACTTCCCCATCATGCAGTGCTGGCCGCAGGACGGCGGCCGCTACATTACCTTCCCCCTGGTTTTCACCCGCAACCCCGACACCGGCAAGCGCAACGTGGGTTGCTACCGCCTGCAGGTGTTCGATGAGCGCACGACCGGCATGCACTGGCAGACGCAGAAGCACGGCGCCGAACACTTCCGCCGCGCCCGCGCCCGCTTCGGCACCGGCAAGATGGAGGTGGCAGTGGCCATCGGCGCCGACCCGGCCACAGTTTTCTCCGGCGTAATCCCGGCTCCGCCCGACCTGGACGAGCTGCTGCTGGCCGGCTTCCTGCGCCGCGCGCCAGTTGAGCTGGTGCGCTGCCAGACGGTGGATCTGGAAGTCCCCGCCCAGGCCGAGATTGTGCTCGAGGGGTACGTTGACCTGAACGAGTTTCGCCGCGAAGGTCCCTTCGGCGATCACACCGGCTACTACTCGCTGGCCGACGACTATCCAGTTTTCCACCTCACCTGCATCGCTCACCGGCGCGAGCCCATCTACCTGTCCACCATTGTCGGCCCCCCTGTGGAAGAGGACTACTTCATGGGCCATGCCATCGAGCGCATCCTGCTACCCATCATCAAACTGCAGTTCCCGGAGATCGTGGACATTCATATGCCGGCCGAAGGCATCTTCCACAACCTGATGATTGTCGCCATTCGCAAGTCTTACCCGGGGCACGCCCGCAAGGTGATGAGCGGCATCTGGGGTCTGGGGCAGGCGATGTTCACCAAGGTGCTGGTAATCGTCGATGAGGACGTCAACGTGCACGACGTCGGCGAAGTCACCTGGAAGGCGCTCTGTGCCATCGATCCCGAGCGCGACGTGGAGTTTCACCTCGGCCCGGTGGACACGCTTGACCATGCTGCTCGCCTGCCCGACTTCGGCTCCCACATGGGCATCGACGCCACCCGCAAGTGGCCGGCGGAAGGTTACGCGCGCGGATGCTGGCCGGACGAGATCAAAATGGATGAAAAAACGAAGTGCCGCGTAGATGCCCTATGGAAACAACTAGGACTGGGGTAGGCCGATAGGCAAAAACCGGCCCCTGCCGACAAAAAACGAAAGAAAGCGATTTTTTGCTTGACAAGCCGGGTGCTTTTCTCTACAACTAGCCTCGACGTAGCAAGCTGCCTTCCCTACTTGGCCAAGGTTGATGATTCACCGTTCGCCGGCGGATGCAGTCGGCGGGGCGAGGAGAGCCGATGGCGTCGCTCCGTGAAGTCATGAACGTGAGGGAGGCCTCCGAGTACCTTGGGATCTCACCCGACACGCTCTATCGTTATGTTTACCAGGACAAGATTCCTGCCTTCAAGCTGGGCAACCGGTGGAAGTTCAAGAGGAACATCCTGGACAAGTGGATTGAGCGCAAGATCAGCCGGGGAAAGAATCGGCCGCGGAAAGCAAAAACGAGGTAAGCACTGATGGCGCTCTTCGGCAAGAAGCAGAAACCGTTGATCGGGCTCGATATCGGCTCCAGCGCGGTAAAGGCGGTCGAGCTCAAGAAGACCAAAGAGGGCTACGAGTTGACCAGCGTCGGGCTGGAGCCGCTCTCCCCGGAGACGGTGGTCGACGGTGCCATCATCGATGCTCTCAGCGTCTCCTCGGCCATCGACCGCATCTACCAGTCGCAGAAAATCAAGACCAAGGATGTGGCCACCTCCGTGTCCGGCCACTCGGTCATCATCAAGAAGATTACTCTGCCTTTGTTGGAAGAGGACGAGCTCTACGACCAGGTCTATGCCGACGCTGGGCAGTACATCCCCTTTGACATCGCCGACGTCAGCCTCGA
The DNA here is from genome assembly GCA_035282985.1 of Candidatus Acidiferrales bacterium. Lineage (GTDB taxonomy): Bacteria > Acidobacteriota > Terriglobia > Acidiferrales > 2-02-FULL-67-57 > DATEUS01. The sequence goes on along the minus strand of DATEUS010000224.1, from coordinate 9,219 downwards.
CTACCAGGTGCTGGAGCCCACCCCGGCCGGGGACGGCTACGAAGTCCTGCTGGTGGCGGTCAAGCGCGACAAGATCAACAACTACCAGAGCGCTTTGATTGGGCGTTCCCTGGCGCTGGTGGACGTGGATGCCTTCGCCCTGCAAAACACCTTCGAAGTCAATTATGAGCCCGACCCGGCGGCCACCGTAGCCTTGCTCAACATTGGCGCCAGCGTGATGAATATCAATATCGTCCGCGGCGGCGTGCCGCTGTTTACCCGCGACGTCTCCGTGGGGGGGAACCAGTACACCGACGCCCTGCAGAAGGAACTGGAGCTGAGCTTTGAAGACGCCGAGAACCTCAAGCGCGGCCAGGCCGTGGCTGGCGTGAGCCAGGATCAGCGGGCCGGTGTGCTGCGCTCGGTGTCGGAAATCCTGGTGCTGGAAATCCAGAAGACCTTTGACTTCTTCCGCGCCAGCGCCGGCTCGCAGCCCATCAGCCACATCTACGGCGCCGGAGGAGCGGCCCGCACCCCGGGCCTGCTCGACATGCTGCGGGAGGAGTTCCAGATGCCGGTGGATGAGATCGACCCCTTCCGCCGCATCACTTACAATCCAGGCAAGTTCAGTGATGAATACATTCGCGAGATTGCCCCACGGCTGGCGGTATGCGTCGGCCTGGGCTTGAGGAGCTTTGACGCCGCATGATTCGCATAAACCTTCTTGGTCGATCCCGTCCCCGCGTCAAACGTCGGGTGCCCATCACCGGCGCCCTCCAGATCGCCTTGTTTATCGTGCCGGTGGGCTTGGCTGTGGTGGCTCTCTTTCTGCACTACGGGATGATCCGCAACGACATCACCCGCCTGAATGACGACATCAAGCGGAAACAGGCCGAAAAGGCCCAGATGGCGCAATTGGAGAACGAGATCAAGGAGTTTGAAGCGAAGCAGGCTTTGCTCGAAGGCCGGATCAAGGTGATTGAAGACCTAAAGCGAAACCAGGCCGGCCCGGTGAGGCTGCTGGAAGCGGTGGGCCGCACCGTCAGCCTGACCGAGACCCTGTGGCTGACCTCGATGGAGGAGAAGGCGAGCAGCCAGATTGAGTTTAAGGGGTTGGCAGGCTCGATGGACGCTGTGGCCAACTTCATCACCAACCTCGATCGGTCCGGCTTCTTTGAGAATGTGGAAATGAAGGAGACCCTGCAACAGCCCGTGCGCGAAGGGGTCTCCAATTTCGAGTTTACGCTATCGGCCAAATTCACTTTGCCCGCTCCACCGGCGGCCGAGACCGCGCCCGGGGCAACTGCCCCGGCTGCGGCCGGCGGGCAACCGTAAGAGGGACGTACGATGGCGCTGCGCTTCAGCGAACTTCCCTGGTACGTACAGACTGGACTCTACTTCTTGGTGGCGGTGGGCCTGTTCGCCGCCGGGGAATACCTGGAATATTCCCCGGTCAAGACCTCGCTGGAAGAGCGTGACCAGCTGGAACGGCAGTATCAGCAGCTGGTGGTGGAGGTCAGCCGTCTGCAGGCGGTCAAGCAGCAACACCAGGACTTCCTGACCCGGTTGCAGGCTCTGGAAGAGCAGCTGGCCCGCGCCCGCACCTTCGTCCCCGAGGAGAAGCAGACCGACGAGTTTATGCACTTGTTGCAGAGCGCCTCCAGCGGCAGCCAGGTCTCCGTCCGGCGGCTGGCTTCGCAGGCGGTGGTGATTAAGGAATTCTACGCGGAGATGCCGTTCAAAGTTGAAATGGACGGTGCCTATTACGATGTGCTCGAGTTCTTCAAGCGACTGGGGGGGACGACCCGGATCGTCAACGCCAGCGCTCTGTCGCTGGAAGGCATTGAAACCAGTCGGGGCCGGTACGAATACAGCCCCGGGACCACTATCGGTGGCTCCTGCGTTGTGACCACCTATTACACCCCGTCGGAGGCCGAGATGGCCGCCGCCGCGCCGCCCACCCCGGCGGGACGGCGCCCAGCAACCCCACCGGCGCCCCGGTAGGAAGGAGGGAGAAGAAGAGCGATGAAGCAGGCAGCATTTCGAGTGCGCGGCTTGGTCATGAGCGCTTTCCTGCTGGCTGGCGTCGGCCTTCTCCTCGGGCTCGCGCAGCCACCGGGGGTTCAGGCTCAGGCCGCTGCCGGCAAAGAAGCCAAGAAGGGGACCGCTAAGGCGACTGAGGGTCGCGAAGTAAAGCTTCGCGATCCCTTCCGTAGCTTGGTCCGCAAAGAAGAGGGACCGGACCAGGCGCTGCCGCCGGGCAAACGCGGGCTGGTGATCAGCCGGCTCAACGTCAATGGCATCGTGGCCGGGGCAGAGAGGATCGCCGTGGTCACCATGCGGGGCCGCAACCGGGCCTACTTCCTGCGCGAGCGCGATGAGCTGTATGACGGGCATGTGGCCCGGATCACTGAAGACAACGTTGTCTTCAAAGAGCGGGCCACCGACGCTTTTGGCACACCTTACGAACGAGAGGTTACGAAGCAAATCTCCGGTTCAGGAGCAAAGCGATGATGCGGAAGCCGTTGGGCGGACTCTGCGCCGCCATCTTGCTGGTGGGGCTCGTCAGCCAGACTGGGATGAGCGCCCCCGAATCCACGCCCGGAGCGACCCCGCCCGTGCAGCTGCTGGCGGTGGAGGCCCTGGAGGGATCCAACGGGACCTCCCTGCAGGTGCTGGCCTCGGGACCGTTCAGCTTCACGTCCTACCAGCCCCACGAGCGCAATGTGATCGTGGACCTGGCGGGCGTGGTGTCTGAACCCGGCAGGCCGGAGAGGACCGGCGAGGTGAGCTGGGTGGCTGACTACCGCCTGCTGCCTTTCCGCAACGCCAGCGGACACCGCGTGCTTCGTCTCGACCTGACTCTAGACCGGGACTGTTCGGTCGAGATTGGCCAGGTGGAGCCAGATACTCTTCTCATCTCCTGCCCGGGGGCGGTGCCCAAGGTTGGGGCCGCCGAGAAGGCTGCGCTAGCGACCCCACCGGCACCGGTGGTGGCGGCTTCGCCTGCCGCGAGCCACGAGGGTCCCATTCCCGTCCGCCAGATTGACATCCGGCGCGAGAACGGCAGTGTGACCGTAGAGGTGCAGGCGGCTGCCCCGCTCGAGTACAAGGTTCTCACCCTTAACAACCCCACCCGGCTGGTCATTGACCTCCCGGAGAGCATCCTGGCGACCCGCCATCGTCAGTTCTCGGTTGACCAGGAGCAGGTCGTGGGGGTGCGCGTCGGTCAGTTCAAGGCCGATCCCCCGGTTACCCGCGTGGTCGTGGATTTGCTGGCGATGATTCCCTATGAGATCACCACTACCGCTGAGGGGCTCCGCGTGATTTTGCAGTCTCCTGCCTCCAAGCTCGCCAGCCCACCCACGCCTGTGGTGGTTGAGCCAGCGCCCGTGGAAACCGAGACGGCATCCGTTGAGCCGGCTCCAGCAGAAACAGAAACGGCAGCGGAGGAGTCTTCTGCCGAAGAGCCTGCGGGCATCTTGGTTGCTTCGTTGGCCCCCATAGTTCCTTCCCTTCTGACCTCTCCCGCACCGCCGATGGCTGCGGTCGTGCCGGTCGAGGTGGCCGCGGCCACCGAAACCGCCATGGCGCCAGCCGTGGTGCCGGCGGTGGAAGCGGCCCCGGTGGCGGCGCCTCCCGCCCCCCCGGCGCAGCAAATGATGCAGGAGGAGGCGGCCCCGGCCGCTCCGGCCGGGCCCGCGCCCCGGCAGTTCACCGGCGAGCCCATCTCGGTCAACCTGAAGGATGTTGACCTGAAGGACTTCTTCCGCCTGATCCACGAGATCAGCGGCCTGAACATTGTTGTTGACCCCAACGTGAGCGGCTCGGTCACCATGGTGCTGCTGGATGTGCCTTGGGACCAGGCCCTCGACATCGTCCTCAAGAACAATGGCTTGGGGAGCACGCTGGAAGGCAATGTGCTCCGCATCGCCACCATGGCGACGTTGAAGAAGGAGCAGGAGGAGCAGCGGGAGCTGGCCCAGGCAAGGGCCGAGGCGGTGCCCCCGGTCACGGTGACTCGCCAACTCAGCTACGCCAAGGCCGAGAGCCTGGAGCCCACCCTCAAGCGCTTCCTCTCCTCCCGCGGCGAGATCATCCGCGACGACCGCACCAACACCCTGATCATCCGCGACATCCCGCAGGTGATCCCCGATATCGACAACCTGATCCAGCAGATCGACCGCAAGTCGCTGCAGGTGGAGATTGAAGCCCGCGTGGTCAGCGCCAGCCGGACGTTCTCGCGTGAGATCGGTTCCCAGTTGGCCACCTCGTTTTCCACCACCGGCGGCCGCAGCGTCTTCGGCGGGGCACTCGGTCCCAGCCCTGTCTTCGGTGGGGCTCCGCCCCCGCCGCTGGTTTCGGGCGGAAGCGGCACCCAGCAGCCGCTGGTTTCAGACTTCCGCGTGGGGGCGGCGACCTCGGGCTTCCTGTTCGGCCACCGCTCGCCCAACTTCGCCCTCGACGTCATCCTGACCGCGGCCGAGTCGCGCAACATCGCCAAGGTGCTCTCCAAGCCGCGCCTGGTCACGCAGAACAACATCACCGCCGAGGTCAAGCAGGGCCAGCGTATTCCTGTGCAGACGGTGGTGAACAACACTATTTCCACCCAATTCCTCGACGTGGTGCTGCGGCTGAACGTGACCCCGCAAATCACAGCCGAGGGCACGGTGTTCCTCAACATCGTGATTGAGAACACCACCATTGACCCCGGTGTTGACCGCATCAACGGGATTCCAGCCTTGGCCACCCAGTCCACCACCACCCAGGTCTTGATCGACGACGGTGGCACGGTGGTGGTGGGCGGCGTCATGGTGACCAGCAACTCAACCAACGTGGCCCAGGTGCCGCTACTGGGCAGCGTCCCTGTAATCGGATGGCTGTTCAAACGCACCCGGGTGGACACCAGCACCTCGGAGCTCCTGTTCTTCATCACGCCGCGCATCTTGCCCGGCTAACCGGTCGCGCACGAAGCTCACAAGGAGGAGAGCCGCCCGCTCTCCTCCTTCGCTTTTTTGGCAGAACCCGATGCCCACCGCCACCACTCGCCTCGCTCGACTCCGCCGTCTGGCCGGTCGAGACCTAGACGCTCTTCTGTTGACTCATCTGCCCCATCTGCTCTACCTGGTTGGTTTCCGGGGCAGTAGCGGCGTCCTGGCGGTCACGCGCCGGTCGGCGGTCTTCTTCGCGCCCGCGCTCTACCGCCTGCAGGCCCGCCAGGAAGTGGTGGGAGCGCAGGTGCAGCTGGCCGCCGGCGACCCCCTGCGCGCGGCCGCCCTGTGGCTCCGGCGCCAGCGGCCAGCCCGTGTGGCCTATGAGGCCGAGCATCTGACCGTTGCCCAGCTTGAGCATCTGCGCTCTCTGCTGGGTGGAGCCGCCGAGCTGGTCCCGGCGGGGAAGTGGGTCGCCCGCCTGCGGGCGGTCAAGGAGGCGGAGGAGGTGGCCCGCATTCGCGAGGCTCTCGAGCTTACGGCCCGCGTCTTCACTGAGGTTCTCCCCCATGTCCGTCCCGGTGTTCGCGAACTTGACTTGGCCGCCGAGATTGACTACCGGATGAAGCTGCACGGGGCCAGCGGACCCGCCTTCGAAACTATTGTGGCTTCGGGGCCCCGCGCCGCTCTGCCGCATGGGCGCGCCAGCCGGAAGCCCTTGGCCAAAAATGAGTTGGTCATCTTTGACCTGGGTGCTATACTCGCCGATTATCGCGGGGACATGACGCGCACCGTTTACCTGGGCACCCCCTCCGCCCGCGTGAAACGGAGCTATGGCGCTGTGCAGGATGCCTTGGCCCGAGCCCGAGACACCGTTCGGGCCGGCGTGCCCTTGGCCCGGGTGGATGCGGCGGCGCGTCGCTGCTTGGCCCGGCGGGGATTGGGAGAGTATTTCGTTCACGGCACGGGTCACGGCTTGGGTTTGGAAGTGCACGAGGAGCCACGAGTGGTGAGGAATGGAGAAGGGCGGCTGCGCGAAGGCAACGTCATCACCCTGGAGCCGGGGGTCTACCTCCCGGGCTGGGGCGGAATTCGGATTGAAGATGTCGTGGTGGTGCGTCGCCGGGGCGCTGAGCTGCTCACACCGCTTTCGACGGAGTTGATTTGCCTGTGAAAAAGAAGACGTCTACGCAGGGCAAGCCGCAATCAGACGCCCAGTCCACGAACGAAACCGGCATCCCCTTCGAGCAGGTGCGCCAACTGATCGATCTGCTGGAAGAGCGGGGCCTGGAAGAGTTTGAGTTCGAGCGCGCCGGGGTCCGCATCCGCATCAAGCGCCGCGGGGTGGCGCCGGCGCCGCCGCCCGTGTTTGAGAGCTATATGCCCTCCGCGAACAACGCCGCCGCTCCCTATGGTGGCAACAGTCCCAGCGTCGACGCCCAGGCGCGGACGGCGGCGGAAATGGGAGTGGCGCTGGAAGACGTACACATCATCAACTCACCCATCGTCGGCACCTTCTACGCCGCCCCGCGGCCGGATGCACCGCCTTTGGTCCGGCTGGGCGACCGGGTGGAAGTGGGACAGGTGCTCTGCATTATTGAGGCGATGAAGCTGATGAACGAAATCGAAGCTGATGTAGCCGGCGAGATTGCCCGCATCTACGCGGAAAACGGACAGCCGGTGGAGTACGGCGAACACCTCTTCGCCATCCGCCCTAGCAAGAAGAAGTAGTTGGGGCATCCTGCCGACAGGTATGTTCAAGAAAATCCTCATTGCCAATCGCGGCGAGATCGCTCTGCGCATCATCTGCGCCTGCAAAGAGCTGGGCATCAAGACGGTGGCGGTTTACTCCGAAGCCGACCGACTGGCGCTCCACGTGCACTTCGCCGACGAAGCCATCTGCATCGGCCCGCCCCGGGCCTCTGAAAGCTACATGAATATCCCTCAGATCATCAGCGCCGCCGAGGTCAGCGGCGCCGATGCCATCCATCCTGGCTACGGTTTCCTGGCTGAGAACGCCAGCTTCGCTGAGGTCTGCGAGACCTCCGGCATCACCTTTATTGGTCCCCGCTCCGAGCTGATTCGCTTGATGGGCGAAAAGGACCGCGCTCGACAGGAGATGGTGCGCGCAGGCTTGTCGGTGCTGCCGGGCTCGGACGGGGTGGTGGCCTCGGAGAGCGAAGCCCGGGCCATGGCTGGTCGGATCGGCTATCCCTTGATGATCAAAGCCGTGGCCGGCGGCGGCGGGCGGGGCATGCGCGTGGTCTGGAAGGAAGAGGAGTTGTCGGGCCTACTGGCTACAGCCCAGCACGAAGCCCAGCAGGCTTTCGGCACGCCCAACGTCTACATCGAGAAGTTCCTTCCCAATCCTCGCCACGTCGAGTTTCAGGTGCTCGGCGACCAGTACGGGAACGTGATCCACCTGGGGGAGCGCGACTGCTCCATCCAGCGCCGGCACCAGAAGATGGTGGAGGAATCGCCGTCCCCGGCCGTCAATGAGGAGGTACGGCGGCGGATGGGCGAGCAAGTGATCGCAGCCATGAGCGCCATGGGCTACAGCAACGCCGGCACCATCGAGTTCCTGCTCGATGAGGAGGGCAACTTCTATTTCATCGAGATGAATACCCGCATCCAGGTTGAACACCCCGTCACCGAGATGGTCACCGGAACCGATCTCATCAAGGCCCAGATCCTGCTCGCGGCCGGGGAGCAGGTTGAAGCGATTGCCCGCACCCGCCTGCGCCTGCGCGGACACGCCATCGAGTGCCGCATTGTGGCCGAAGACCCGGAGACTTTCCGGCCGTCGGCGGGGCGCATCACCGCCTTTCATATGCCGGGCGGCACCGGCGTTCGGGTCGACACCGCCGCCTATGCGGAAGCCGTCATCCCGCCGTACTATGATTCGCTGATCGCCAAGCTCATCGTGCACGGCCGCGACCGCGAGGAGGCGGTGGGCCGCATGGCGCGCGCGCTGGAGATGTTCGTCATCGAAGGCATCCACACCTCCATTCCCACCCATCGCAAGATTCTGGCCGACCCGGACTTTCGCGCCGGCCGCTACGACACCCGCTTCATGGAGCGGTTCGCTCGCCAGCAGGTCTCCGTCTGAAAGGCGTGAGTGAGGATGCCGCTTCGTCTTGCTCGGTTCTGCGCCATTGTTGACCCCGTCGTTCGGCCGGACTTGCCCCTGGCTGAAATCGCTCGTGCGCTGGCAGAAGCGGGGGTACGTCTGGTTCAGTTGCGCGACAAGCAGGCCACCAGCCTGGTGCTGTTGGAGCAGGCGCGCCAGCTTCTCTCCTTGCTGCCGCCCGATTGTTCTCTCATCATCAACGACCGCGCCGACGTCGCCGCTCTGGCCGGCGCGGCCGGTGTCCACCTGGGTCAAGACGACCTGCCGGTAGCAGCGGCCCGCGCCCTGCTGGGGCCGCAGAAAATCATTGGCCTTTCCACCCACAATCAGGCGCAGCTCGAGGCCGCTCAGACACTCCCGGCCAACTATCTAGCCCTCGGGCCGGTTTTCGCCACCGCGACCAAGGCCGATACCGAACCGGTGGTGGGCCTGGAACGTTTGCGCGTCCTTCGGCGCCTGACCGCCAAGCCGCTGGTGGCCATCGGGGGAATTACGCCGGAGAACGCCGCCTCGGTTCTAGCTGCGGGCGTGGATACAGTGGCAGTCATCAGCGGCTGGTTAGCGGCCGAGAACATTCCGCAGCGACTGGACGAGTTTCGTAGGGTTCTCGGAGGACTCGATTAGCTCCCGCGGCGCAGATGAACTGCTTGACACTCCTACGAGGCGCCCATACACTCTGCGAGATTTCAGGGCGAGAAGGAACAAAACGGATGCTGAAGCGCAGAAAAACGGGCAGAGATTGAGAGCGAGAGCATGGCAGAGGAAGTGGTAGCCCCAGCGACGGAGACCGGCCAAGTCGAGCTGGTGAAGGGTTTGGGCCTGCTCGACGCCACTATGATCGTCATGGGCTCGATGATCGGCTCGGGGATCTTTATCGTCTCCGCCGACATTGCCCGCCAGGTGGCCTCTCCCGGTGGCCTGATCCTGGTCTGGCTCCTGACCGGTTTTCTCACCATCGTCGGGGCGCTCAGCTACGGAGAATTGGCCGCCATGATGCCCCAGGCGGGGGGCATGTACGTCTACCTGCGCGAGGCCTACGGTCGTCTCTGGGGCTTTCTCTACGGCTGGGGGGTCTTTCTGGTGATTGGGTCGGCCACCATCGCCGCTGTCGCCATCGCCTTTGCCAAGTTCACGGGCGTGTTTTTTCCCTGGTTTTCCTCCGCGACCTGGATTTGGAAG
>DATEUS010000223.1:0-4822 GCA_035282985.1 Candidatus Acidiferrales bacterium | reverse complement strand
GGTGTCCTGGAACTCGTCCACCAGGATGTAGCGGAAGCGGTCCTGGTAGTGTTGGCGCAGGGGCGGGTTGTCGCGCAGCAGCTCGACGGCGCGGAAGAGCGAGCCGCCGAAGGTGGTACGGTTGGCCTCGCGCAGAAGGTTTTCGGCGGCAGCGTAGACGCGAGCCAGTTCCTGCTGGCGAGCCAGCTCTTCCTCACGGCTCCGGCGTTCCTCCTCGCTCAGCAGCGGCGCCTCGCGCTCGAGGGCGGCGGCGAGCGCCTCGGCGTAGCGATGATAGTCCTCGGGGCTGACCAACTCGTCCTGGCAGCGGGAAAAGAAGTCCTGGAAGTCATTGAGGAAGCGGCCGGGTTCGGAGAGCTTCTTGAAGAGGTTGAGTCCGAGCTGGTCGAGGCGGCGGCGGAGGAAGATCCAGTAGTCGACCTTGTCGAGAATTTGGAGGGCCTGATGATGGCGGCGGAGGAGGTCGTAGCAGAAGGCGTGGAAGGTGAAGACGCCGACGCGCTCGGCGCGCTTGTCGCCGAGGCGGCAGATGCGGGCCTTCATTTCGTCGGCGGCTTTGTTGGTGAAGGTGATGGCGAGGATGTTCTCGCCGTCGAGCTCGGGGATGGCGGTGAGTAAATAAAGGATACGTTCGGTGATGATGCGGGTCTTGCCGGTGCCGGCGCCGGCGACGACGAGCAGCGGGCCGTGGAGGTGTTCGACAGCGGCGCGCTGGGCGGGGTTGAGGTTGGTGGTGGTGCTTGTCGTGGCCATGCGATGGATGTCGAATTGTAGCATGGGGCGCAGGTGGCCAAAGATGGGGGATCGGAACATAAAGAATGCACCGCAGAGACACCCTTCGGCTTCGCTCCCTTCGGCGAAGCTCAGGGTCTTCGCGTCGCTGCGACAGGGTCTCCGCCTGCCTGCCGCAGGCAGGCTTCGCTCCGACAGAGGGCGCAGAGAGGAAAAGCCGACAATGACGGCGAGAATGCGCGCCGTCCTCGTCGCTGCCTGCCGCGCAGAGGGCACGACAAGCAGATTCCTCGCAGCGCCCCCGCGGTGCGGGGGCTCGCTCGGGAATGACAACCACGGACTCGAGTGAGAGCGGTGGCTGCAAGAAGCGTGAGGACCCTGCCTTCCATGCCTGCGGCGGGCAGGCGCGGAAGAAAAGCCGACCCTTCGAGAAAGCATCTCAGGGTAAACGACGAAAGCAGGAGAGCGCGCCTTCGTCGCCGCTACCAGGTGTCTGGAGCGTAAGCCACTGACCTCAAAGGAGAAATAAATGTCCGCGAAAACCGCGGAATCCGCAGAAATCGTAGACAGCGCCGGTATAATGACAGGGAGTGAGTGGCCTCGCTGGGCGCTGCGCCAGAAGGGATCAATGATGGCCTCTGAAATGACCCCCAGTTCGGAGATGCCTCGCAAGTACTTTTGGCACAGTCGGTTAGATGATCACCGCGAAGGAGATGCTCGATAACCTGTTTTGAATGAATAAGATCCTAAGACCCCCCCCACCCCCTGAGCACTGATTGAAAACAAAGAGGTTACGGAGTGTGTCGGGCAGGTTGAAGTTAGAACAGTCAGGAGCGATCTAGCGGAGTCCCCGTGGCGTGGGGAGGGACGAGAGAAGCCAGCGTTTTGTTGACCGGGTGGAGAAGCGAAACCTATAATGAAAGTTGAGGCAGAAAATAAGGGGAGAAGGATGAAGCAGGCAGTGATTCTGAGCGCGGTGCGGACGCCGATCGGCAAGTTTCAGGGGATGCTGTCGTCGTTCTCCGCGCCGGAGCTGGGCGCCAAGGTAGTGGCGGAAGCGGTGCGCCGGGCCGGGGTGGAGCCGGAACGCGTGGATGAGATCATCATGGGCAACGTGGTGTCGGCCGGGCTGGGGCAGAACCCGGCGCGGCAGGCGGGCTTGCGCGGAGGTCTGCGGGCGCAGGTGGCGGCGATGACCATCAACAAGGTTTGCGGCTCCGGCTTGAAGGCGGTGGGGCTGGCGGCTCAGGCAATTGCGACCGAAAACGCCGAAGTGGTGGTGGCGGGCGGGATGGAGTCGATGACCAACGCCCCCTACCTGCTGACGAAGGCGCGCGAAGGCTACCGCCTCGGCCACGGGGAAGTGCTCGATTCCATGATCGCCGACGGCCTCTGGGACGTCTACGAAGACTTCCACATGGGGATGACGGCGGAGCTGGTGGCCGAGAAGTACAAGATCAGCCGGGAGGAGCAGGACCGCTTTGCGTTCGAGAGCCACCAGAAAGCGGTGAGCGCTACCAAGGGGTGCCGGTTCGAAGCGGAGATTCTGCCGATCGAGATTCCGCAGAAGAAAGGTGAGCCCCTTGTCTTCAAGAAGGACGAATCGCCGCGCGCAGACACCTCGCTGGAAAAATTGGCGGCGCTGAAGCCGGCGTTCAAGAAAGACGGCAGCGTCACCGCCGGCAACGCGCCCGGCACGAACGACGGGGCGGCGGCGCTGGTGGTGAGCTCGGCGGAGTGGGCGGAGCAGAACGGCAAGAGGCCGCTGGCGCGCATCGTGGGCCAGGCGGTGAGCGGGGTCGAGCCCAAGTGGGTGATGATGGCACCGGTGGATGCGGTGAACCGGCTGCTCGTGAAGCTGGGCTGGAAGCGCGAAGAGGTGGACCTGATCGAGCTGAACGAAGCCTTCGCCGTGCAGGCCCTGGCAGTGATTCGCGAGCTAAAGCTCGACCCGGCCAAGGTGAATGTGAACGGCGGCGCTGTTGCCCTCGGGCACCCCATTGGGGCCAGCGGCGCACGCATTCTGGTGACGCTGCTGCACGAGATGGCGCGGCGGCAGGTTCGCCGCGGCATTGCCGCGCTTTGTCTCGGCGGCGGCAACGCGGTGGCGCTAGCGGTGGAGCGTTAGTCCCATGTTGGACAATCGCGTCTCACTGTGGCCTCAGGGGCTAAAGCCCTTGTTTTGGTTGGCCTTGCTGTGTCAGGGCTGAAGCCCTGACCCGCCATGCCGAAGTCACGCAACCGTTGAAAACCAACGGTTGAAATCGGCGGAGGAGGAGAGTTTGGAAAGCTGGCTGTTGTTGGGTCTGGCGCTGCTGGGCGCGAGCATTTCCCTCCATTTTGCGCTGGCCTACTACGGGCTCGATGAAGCGCGAGAAGTGCCGGCGGCGTTGTGCCGGCGCGAGGAGCGCGTCTGCATCACCATCCTGGGGACACCGTACGCGCGCCTGCTAGGCGTGCCCAACGCGGTGCTGGGGCTCGCTTTCTATCTCCTGACGGCGGCGGTGGCCGCGCTGGCGCTGGCGGGGGCGCTGCCGCGCTGGTTGTGGTTGACAAACCTGGTGGCGGCGGCAGTGACGGTTCTGCTGGCGCCCTATCTGGTGTGGGCGCTGCTGGCGCGGCTGAAAACGCGGTGCCATCTGTGACTGCTCAGCCACGTCGTGAACGTGGCGGTGTTGCTTTTGCTGTGGAAAGGGGTGTAGAAGATGAAGGCCAAGGAAGACACGGTTCGCGTGTGGGTCGGGTTGGACCTCCTGCAGGCGCAGATGATGAAGCAGATGCTGATTGACAACGGCATCGAGTGCTTGGCCGACCGCGACAGGGGCGTGATTCCGGCGGGCGAATTCGGCGAAATCGGACTGTGGGTCAGCCACACGGACGAGGGGCGGGCGCGGAAGCTGCTGGAGAAAATGGAAGAGGAAATGAGCGCCGAGCTGGACGAGGAGCCGCCCGAGCCGGAGTGAGGATTTCCGAGAAGGAGAGACGCAGATGACAGACGATCGCAAGCGCCAGGTAGAGTTGGCGGTGGCGCAAATCGAGAAGCAGTTCGGCAAAGGCTCGATCATGCGCCTGGGGAGCAAGGACGTGCTGGTGCCGGTGGCGGTGATTCCCACCGGCTGTCTGTCGCTGGACGCCGCCCTGGGCGTGGGCGGGATGCCGCGCGGCCGGGTGGTGGAAATCTTCGGGCCGGAAGCCGGCGGCAAGACCACGCTGGCGCTGCAGGTGATCGCGCAGGCGCAGAAGCTCGGGGGCATGGCCGCTTTCGTAGACGCCGAGCACGCCTTGGATGCCGCCTACGCCAGCAAGCTGGGCGTGGACGTGGACAACCTGCTGCTGTCGCAGCCGGACTACGGCGAGCAGGCGCTGGAAATCACCGAAACCCTGATCCGCTCCGGGGCAGTGGACGTGGTGGTGGTGGATTCGGTGGCGGCGCTGGTGCCGAAGGCGGAACTGGAAGGCGACATGGGCGAGCCGCAGATGGGGCTGCAGGCGCGGCTGATGTCGCAGGCCATGCGCAAGCTGAAGGCTATCGTCGGCAAATCCAAGACCTGCCTGATCTTCATCAACCAGTTGCGGGAGAAGATCGGGGTACTATTCGGCAATCCAGAAACGACGCCGGGCGGCCGGGCGCTGAAGTTTTACTCCGACGTGCGCATCGACATCCGCCGCATCGCCGCCATCAAGGCCGGCGAGCAGATCATCGGCAACCACACCCGCGCCAAAGTGGTGAAGAACAAGCTGGCCGCCCCTTTCCGGCAAGCGGAGTTCGACCTGCTCTACGGCGAAGGGGTGTCGTTTGAGACCGACCTGCTCGATCTGGGCGTCGCCCAGGGCCTGATCGAAAAGAGCGGAGCCTGGCTCTCCTTTGCCGGCGAGCGCATTGGGCAGGGCCGGGAGAACACGCGGCTCTTCCTTCGCGAGAATACCGACATCCGCGACAAGCTGGAGAAGGCGCTGCGCGAAAAGCTGGGCCTGCCCGCCGGGCACGCGGGCCTGCCGGTCGCGGCCGCAACCGAGGCCGCGCCAGCGGAGCCCGAGCACGCCAGCCGGAGCAAGTCGCGCTGAGCCTGCCTGCGCCTGCCTGCGGTAG
>DATEUS010000222.1:0-6610 GCA_035282985.1 Candidatus Acidiferrales bacterium | reverse complement strand
ACTGCTTCACTGCGCGTGTAAACAGAGATGCCCCGCTGGTCGCGGAAGAACTCGGGGCTGTACACCATCAGCAACTCGGGCTCGGCCACCACCCCGGACACCAGGTAGGCAAGCCCGCAGGTGCCGTAGGAGACATGATCGCCCTTTTCGAGGACGACGATTTCCAGTTGTGGATTGATGCGGCGAGCGCGGCTGGCTGCGCTCATGCCGGCGGCCACGCCGCCAATCACAACTAGTCTCTCCGGAGACACAGAAGCACCGTCCGTACGACTCGCTGGGTTCTCCTACACCCTCCCAATCGACGGGGAGGGCAGCCTGATTCTACAGACAATAGGGCTCGGATGGGAGCCAGAGATACGCGATGTCAATGCCGCCGGGCTAGTGGATTCGCTTCGAGCGCCGGTTCAGGTAGTCGAGCAAGAGATACTGGCCCAGGGTGTGCGGGGTAGTGAAGTAGGCCTTGCCGCGGGCGATCTCGCACACCTGGCGGACGAAGTTCACCAGGCTGTAGTCGCTGGCCAGCATGAAAGTGTTGATGAGGACGCCGGAGCGCCGGCAGCGGGCCACTTCCTTCAGGGTTTCGGTCACCACCAGCGGATCGAGCCCGAAGGCGTTCTTGTAGATGCGGCCGTCTTCGAGGGTCAGGGCCGAAGGCTTCCCGTCGGTGATCATGATGATCTGCCGCATATCCTTGTTCTCGGCGCTGAGCAGCTTGCGCGCCAGGCGCAGGCCTTCACGGGTGTTGGTGTAGTAGGGGCCCACCTGCGCGCGGGCCAGCTTGGCCATCGGCAATTGCTCGGCGGAATCGTGGAAGAGCACCAAGTGGAGCGAGTCGCCGGGATACTGGGTGCGGATCAGGTGGCTCAGCGCCAGCGCGACCTTCTTGGCGGGAGTGAAGCGGTCCTCGCCATAAAGGATCATGCTGTGGCTGCAATCCAGCATGACTACGGTGGCGCAGGAGCTTTGATACTCGGACTGGTGCACCTGCAGGTCGGGATAATCGAGTTCGAGGGGGAACAGCGGGCTGCCGCCATCCTCAGCCAGGCGGCGCTTGATGCTGCTGCTCAAGGTGGCGGTGATATCCAGGTTGAGGTGGTCGCCGAATTCGTAGGTTTTGGGAGCCCCGGCCACTTCGACGCCGGTGGAGAGCTCTTTGGTGTCGTGGCGACCGAAGCTGGCCCGGCCCAACGCCCCCAGGAGCTCCTTGAGCTGCTTGTAGCCGAGGAAGTCGAGGGCCTTGTCGGTCAGCTCGAAGCGCGGCTGCTGGGCGGCGAGGTCTTCTTCCACGCGGCCTGACTGCGGAGCCGGCGGCGGGGGCTGGTCGACGCGGATGTGGCCTTCCTCCGCCATGCGCTCGATCAGGTTCTGCAGGAATTCATTGAGCAGCTCGTCGGCCTGCTCGGGGTTCCTTTCCATCTCCTGGTGCAGCTCGGCCGGCAGCATCTGGTTGGCTTCCAGCGCTTGCAGGATGGCTTGGCGGAGCTGCTCCATGGTGCGCTCGAAATCCATCTCGTAGAAGCCGTAGTACTGGGAGTGGAAGCCGCTCTCGAGGAGGAAGTCGGCTAGCTGCGACAGCAGTTCGTCCATGTCCACGGCGTCGGCGGCCGTGCCGCTGTAGCGCGAGTAGCGGGTGTAGCGCATCGCGAATCTATTGGTAGGAGCGGCGGTGCCGCGACGGGAGTTCCCGCGGAGCGGGCTCGGGCCGCGGCCGCTCTTCGGCGTAGAAGCCGCGCTCCTGGCTGCGGCTGATCTTGCGCTGGGCGTGCAGCCCCTCCAGGATAAACTCACAGCCGGCGGCCAACAGGCCGGAGTCGTCTCTGGGGGTGAGACCCAGCGGGGCGGTCTTTTCCACCAGGCCCTGAATCTTGCCGAACTCTTTGAGCAGGTCGCGCGCCGGGGCGTCGTCGGGCACTTTGAGCGAGCCGCCCAGTTCGAACCACTGAACGATCTGTTCGAGGTTGCTGCGGTCGAAGTAGGACTGGAAGACGTTGCTGATGGCGGAGCGGATCAGTTCCTGCGCCACCTGCTCGGCGCCGCGCACCTCGCCTTCGTATTCCAGCTCGAACTTGCCGGTCAGGGAGGTCATGGCGGCGTGGACGTCGGTGACGCGCGGCACCACGTTGTCTTCGCCCGCCAGGCGCGCGCGCCGCTCGGCGCTGCTGATGACGTTCTCCAGGCAGGTAATGGGCATGCGCTGGCTGACCCCGGAACGCTTGTCGATTTTCTTGTTCTGTCGGGCCTGGAAGGCGATCTCTTCCACGACTTCGGCGACGAAGGACGGCAGCGTGATCTTGTGGGCGCCGTCGCGCTCCCACCAGGCTTCCTGGCGGGTGATACGCAGTCCCTCCTCGCGGGTGGCCGGGTAGTGGGTGCGGACTTCCGAGCCGATGCGGTCCTTGAGAGGGGTGATGATCTTGCCGCGGGCGGTGTAGTCCTCGGGGTTGGCGGTGAAGACCAGACAGAGGTCGAGCGGCAGGCGCAGCGGGTAGCCTTTGATCTGGATGTCGCCCTCCTGCATGATGTTGAACAGTCCCACCTGAATCTTGGCCGCCAAATCAGGAAGCTCGTTGAGGGCAAAGAGGCCGCGATTGGCGCGGGGCAGCAGGCCGTAGTGGATGGTCAGCTCGTCGGAGAGCGCCAGGCCGCCGCGCGCTGCCTTGATGGGGTCAATGTCGCCGATAATGTCGGCGATGGTGACGTCGGGGGTGGCGAGCTTTTCCACGTAGCGGCGCTCCCGCGAAAGAAAAGCCACTGGGGTAGCATCGCCTTTCTCCGCCAGCAGCAGCCGGCAGGGGCGGCAGATGGGCGCGTAGGGGTTGTCGTTGATTTCACAGCCGGCGATGACAGGGATTTCGTCGTCGAGGAAGTTGACCAGCGAGCGCAGGATACGGCTCTTGGCCTGGCCGCGCAGGCCGAGCAGAATGAGATTGTGCTTGGAGAGGATGGCGTTGACGATCTGGGGGATGACGGAGTCATCGAAGCCGATGATGCCGGGGAAGAGTTCTTCGCCGTGCTCCAGTTTGGCCAGCACCTTCTCGCGCATCTCCTGCTTCACGCTGCGGCGCGCGTAGCGGTCCGGACCGTAGCGGCTGGCCCGCAATTCCCCCAGTGTTTGTGGCTTGCTCATAGGTTCCCCTTTGGCTCTGGCTGTCTCACCACGCCTGTGTCCGACGCCCAGGGCATTATAGTCGAGTTCAGCTTTCGCTCCAACGCCCCCTCGCACGCCTTTTTCTAGGATGCACCCGCGGGGTGATGGGACGCTTGCCTTTTTGCCCCCGGGAGGCGCGGTTTGGCGTTGACTCAGCGCCAAGGGAACAGTAGAACAAGGCGGGCAGGTTGACCTCTGTGGGCGGGGGTGGCGATGGAACTGAAGAATCGGGTAGCGATTGTTACCGGGGCGTCGGAAGGGATTGGCGCGGCGCTGGCCCGCCACTTGGTCGAGCAGGGCGCCCGGGTGGTGCTGGGAGCCCGCTCCGCCGAGAAACTGCGGGCGCTGGCAGAGCACTTGGGCGAGGAGCGGGTCCTGGCAGTGCCGACCGACGTCACGGAGCCAGCCCAGGTGGAGAACTTGGTGGCGCGGGCGGTGGAGCATTTCGGCGGACTCGACATTCTGGTGAATAACGCTGGCGTGGGTCTCTACGGTCCAATTGCCGAGACGAACTGGGAGCATTTCCGGCACATGTGGGAGGTGAACTTCTTCGGGGCGGTGCGCTGCACGGTGGCCGCCTTGCCGCATCTGAAGGCGCGACGCGGCGTAGTGGTTAATATCTCCTCCGTCGCCGGCAAGATTCCGGTGCCCTACATGGCCGGCTACTGCGCCAGCAAGTCTGCCCTCAACGCGTTGTCGGACGGCTTGCGGATGGAGCTGGCGCGGGCGGGCGTGCGGGTGGTGACCATCTGCCCGGGGACGGTGCGCACTCAGTTTCGGATGTCCGCCTTCCGCGACGGGAAGAATCTGCCTGTAGTCTTTCAGCAGCAGGAAATCACGGGTATTTCGGCCGACGCTGTGGCGCAGGCAACGTTGCGGGCGGTGCAGCGGGGGCAGCGCGAAGTGGTGCTCCCGTTCCGGTTGCGGCTGGCGGCCGAGATGCGCAGACTCTTTCCTCGGCTGACGGACAGCGTGGTGGGGCGGCTGGTGGCGCGAGGATCTAGCTAGAGAGGTTGTGCAGAGCTTCTTCCATCTCGCCGCGGGTGTGGAAGTCGCCGTTGCGGGCCGCCACCTCCATGCCACGGCTGAGCATCTGTCGGGCCTCTTCGAGGCGCTCAAGTTTTCCCAGCAGCACCCCAGCGTGATAGTAGGCGGCGGCGTAGTCAGGGTTGAACCCGAGCAGCTTGTTGAAGGTGGCGAGCGCCTCCTCGTGGCGGTCGGCGTTCATGTACTCCATCGCCAGGCCGTAGTGGGAGAAGGAGTCCGTGGGTCGCTGCTGTACGAATTCTTCCAGCATTTCCAGGCGTGACTTGGGCATATGGGTCTCCGCGCCGTGGAATGATTGCCTCGATTCCAACCTGCGGGTATAGTATAGGCGCTTTTTTCCCGGAGAGGAATCCGATGCGAAGAAGACTGTTCGTGCTTGTGGTGTTGACAGGGCTCGGTTGCGGGAGCGCCGCAGCGCAGTCGCCGTCCGCGAACCGCGCGCTCGCCGTAGTGGAGCAGATGATGGAGGCCATGGGGGGAGAGGCCGCCTGGCAGCAGGCGCGCTATCTCCGCTTCGACTGGGCCGTGGAGCGCGACGGCAAGCAGGTCGCCTATGTCCGTCACCTGTGGGACCGCTACGATGGTCGCTATCGGGTGGAGTGGACTTCTCGCGAGGGGAAACAACTGGAAGCCTTTTTCAACGTCAACACGCGCACCGGGCGCGTCTTTGTCAACGGTGAACCGGCCCGCGACGAGGATGAGCAGAAATACCTGGACCAGGCCTACGGGCGCTTCATCAACGACAGTTACTGGCTGCTGATGCCGTGGAAGCTGAAAGATCCCGGCGTCAAGTTGGAATACGTCAGCGAGACCACGCTGGACGGGCAGAAGTACGACCTGGTGCACCTCAGCTTTGCCAGTGTTGGCCTGACGCCGGGCGATCACTACTGGGCCTACATCAACCGACGCACCCACCTGATGGATCGCTGGGCCTACTTCCTTCAGGATTACGAAGGTCGGCCCGCCTTGGACAAGGCAACCGCGTGGGAGTGGCGCGATTGGGGAATGGTCGGGCGGATCCGTCTGGCGCGAGAAAAGGTGCAGGTGGAGGGAAAAGCTCGCATCCACTTTCCCGTCTTGTCATCGCCGCGGGATGTTGACGACTCGGTCTTCGAGTCGCGGAAGACTCCGATGCCCGGCCTGGCGCGGGCGGCGGATTAAGAGCCATGGCGCAGAGAATCAAGAAAGCCAGGAAGAAAGGAAACCAGCCAGCGGAGAAGAGGGCCGTAGCGAGCAAGGCTGTCCTGCCTGACAAGGCCTTCTTGGCGGGTAAACCGGTGAGCGCTTCCCGGTCGGAGATGGTGGAGGTGGTGCTGCCGAACCACGCCAATCCACTGGGCAACATCCTGGGTGGGCGGGTGATGCACTTGATTGACATTGCGGCGGCAATTGCGTGCCACCGCCACTGCAACAGCTACGCCGCCACCGCTTCCGTGGATCACGTTGACTTTCGCACCCCCATCAAGGTGGGGCATCTGATTTTGCTGAAGTCGTCGGTGAACCGCACCTGGCGCACCTCGATGGAAGTGGGGGTGAAGGTGTTTGCGGAGAACATTCTGACCGGCGAGCGGCAGCACACCAGCTCCGCCTACGTGACCTTCGTGGGGGTCGATAGGGATGGCCACCCCCAGCCGGTGCCACCAGTCATTCCGGAGACCGAGGACGACTGGCGGCGCTACCGCGAAGCCGACGAGCGGCGCAAGCTGCGCCTGGCGCACCGCTTCAAGAAGACTGCTTCCTAGACGGAGCCCTTACACAAGGGCTCAACCCTGCGGCTCCTGCCACAGGGGCCCAGCGTCCCGCTGCTGCGGGATGGGTTGAACTCAAATGAGAACAGTACTAGGCGGCGGGGCGAATTGCCGGTCGCAGACGCTCGTGCTAGAATGAGCAGGCGAGTGGGCGGTTAGCTCAGCGGTAGAGCATCCCGCTTACACCGGGAAGGTCGTCCGTTCGAATCGGACATCGCCCACCAGGTGAGTTTCCCGACCCGCGGGGACGTAGTTCAGTTGGTTAGAACGCTGCCCTGTCACGGCAGAGGTCGCGGGTTCGAGTCCCGTCGTCCCCGCCATTCTTCTTATTGAACAGAAAGCACTTTCTCATTCTGCGGTTCTTCGCTCACTCCGAATTTGGGTCCATTTGGGTCCAAAATTCCCTCCAACTTGGCCACGGCGCCGCGCTGGTCGTCCGTTGCTGCGTGCGTGTAGATTTCCAGCGTAGTGCTGAGGCGGGAGTGGCCGAGTTGCGCTTGGGCGACCTTGAGCGGAATCCCGAGCGCGTGGAGAAGACTGCTGTGGGTGTGCCTGAAGGTGTGCCAGCCAATCGGCTTGATACCTGCATCCCCGCAGCCTTGCCGGAGCTGGCGCTTGCGGAGGTTGTCGGCGCTGAGTGGGCTGCCCAGTCGGGTGGAGAACACCA
>DATEUS010000221.1:0-2145 GCA_035282985.1 Candidatus Acidiferrales bacterium | reverse complement strand
GAGAGATCACGGCGACGAAGCTGGACTTCAAGGTCAAGGAAACCCACCACCACCGCACCTGGAAGACCATACGAGAGCTGATTCGCAATAGTGAGCTGAGCGGAACGGTTCGGGAGCGTGCTGAGGAGATTTTCGCACGCTTGGCCGGGGCCGAGGGTGCCGTCCACGGCGTTGCGCCCGACGACGTGCATTTCCACGAAGTGGGCGCGATGGATTCCATCCTGGACATTGTTGGTGCCAGCGTTGCTGTGGAGGCTTTGGGCATCGAGAGAGTAGTCGCCTCTCCGCTGAATGTGGGCGCGGGTATGGTCAAGACCGCCCACGGCGTATTGCCCGTGCCGGCCCCGGCGACGGCGGCACTCCTCCAAGGAGCGCAGACATACTCCACCGGGATAGAAGCCGAACTGGTAACACCCACAGGCGCCGCCGTTGTGGCCGCCCTGGCGAGCAGCTACGGTTCGTTGCCTTCGATGACCGTTTCAGCGATCGGCTACGGAGCCGGGAGCCGCGACCTCAAAGAGCAACCGAACGTTCTCCGCGTCTTTCTGGGCCAGAGCGCTGAGGTCGCGCCTGGGGTGGAAGAGCCAAGCGTAATGGTGCTCGAGGCGAACCTGGATGATATGAGCCCTCTGCTGGGCGGCTACTTCATGGAACAAGCACTGGAGGCCGGCGCGCTGGACGTTTTCTACACGCCGGTGCAGATGAAGAAAGACCGCCCCGGGGTGATGCTGACCGTACTGTGCCCGCCCGACCGTGTCGATGCCTTGACCACGCTGATCTTCGAACAGACCACCACCATCGGCTTGCGGTTCTACCAGGCTCGCCGACGTGTCTTGGAGCGGAGCTTTGTGACTGTGGACACCTCGCTGGGGCCCGTGCGAATCAAGCTGGCCAAGCTCAATGGGCGCGTGCTGAATGCGGCGCCGGAATACGACGACTGCCAGCGGCTGGCCCGCGAGAAAGCCGTGCCGCTGAAGCAAGTGCTGGCGGAGGCCCAGTTCTGCTTCCAGAAACAGCACAAGGAAACCGGTTGAAATGCCCAAGTTCTATCTGACGACGCCGCTGTATTACGTCAACGCCCGGCCCCACCTGGGCCACACCTACTCGACCATCGTGGCCGATGTGGTCGCCCGCTACAAGCGGATGCGCGGGTTCGATGTGGTGTTCCTGACTGGCACGGATGAGCACGGCCAGAAGGTCGAGCAGTCGGCACAGGCGGCCGGGCGGGAGCCGCAGGCATTCGCTGACGAAGTGGCTGGGGCTTATCAGTGGCTTTGGAAAACGCTGGGCTTGGACTACGACCGTTTCATCCGCACGACGGAACCGCGGCACGCAGCCGCGGTCAAGAAGCTATTCGAGGCCATGAAGAAGGCCCGTCACATCTACAAAGGAACCTACGAAGGTTTGTACTGTGTGTTTGACGAGCTCTACGTCACGGATCCCACTCCGGAAGGGAATTGCCCCGAATGCGGCCGCCCCACGGAGCGGGTGGAAGAAGACAATTATTTCTTCCGGCTCTCCGCTTTTCAAGACAAACTCCTCGCCCATTACGAGGAACACCCTGAGTTTATCCGGCCGGAAACGCGGCGTAATGAGGTGATCAGCTTTGTGCGCAGCGGTCTGCGCGACCTGTCGATTTCCCGTACGCGCCTGCGCTGGGGCATTCCGGTGCCCAAGGCCGAGGGGCACGTTTTCTACGTCTGGCTGGACGCGCTCACCGGGTATCTCAGCGGCATCGGCTACGGAGCCAGCGGCGCAGCCGCCAACGAATTTACGCGGCTGTGGCCGGCTGACCTGCAGTTGATCGGGAAGGAGATTGTCCGTTTCCATGCTGTGTACTGGCCGGCCTTCCTGCTGGCGGCGGGCTTGCCGCTGCCAAAAACCATCTATGCGCACGGGTGGTGGCTGTTCGAACAGGAGAAGATGTCGAAATCGCGCGGCAACATCGTACGCGCCGAGCCCATTCACCGCGTGGTGGGGAGTGACGGCCTGCGTTACTTCCTTCTGCGCGAGATGGTGTTCGGCCAGGACGGGAGCTTCACCTACGACGCTTTGGTCACCCGCTACAACAGCGACCTGGCCAACGACTTCGGCAACCTGGCCAGCCGCACCCTGACCATGGTGGAGCGCTACTTCCATGGGGAG
>DATEUS010000220.1:0-5128 GCA_035282985.1 Candidatus Acidiferrales bacterium | reverse complement strand
GAAGCGTAACTGTTCCGCGCGCCCGCGCAGCTTGCCATCGAGCTGAGCCTCGAAATACTTCTCCAGGATCTGGTCGAACTTCGGCCCCGTGGACACCCCCATCAGTTGCAGCTCACGCACCGGCAGCTTGTTGCGCAAGGGACGATACTTGAAGAGGAAATTGTAAATCTTGGCCTGCACCTTCTGCTTGCTGCTGTACTCGGCCAACACAAAGACCAGTAACTCAACCGGAATCGGCGTCAGCAGGTGAAAAATTTCCCGTGGGGCTATCTTGCGCCGGCGGCTGAGCAGCTTCACCACCTTGCGCGCCTCCTTCTCCAAACCCAATACCTGCTTCACCGTGGCTTTCTTCAAAGCCAAGTTGCGCAGCAACTGATTGCGCGCGCCCCCCTTCAACCGCCGGGAGAGATAGTGCAAGGCCGCCATGAAGGGATCAGGGCGGTAGCCGGTCTGCTCCGCCTGCTCGCGGTACTTCTGCAGCTTGGCCAGATCTTCGTAATCGGGCGTGCGCTTGGGCAACAGCGGATGCAGCACAGCCAACAGGTTGTAGTCATCGAGCGCCTTCAGCACAGCCGCCACGTTGGCCTCGCGGGCGATCTGCTCCACCTCCCGCCCCAAAGACGCCGCCTGGATATACTCCTGATACCCGCGCTCCAGCGCGGCCTCAAACAGTTCCTGGGTCCGAGGCTCGGGCTTGAAACCCAGCCGGGCGGAGAAGCGAACCAGACGGAGCAAGCGCAGCGGGTCGTGGACGAAGCTGTAATTGTGCAAAATTCGCAGTTCCCGCCGTTCGATGTCAGCCAGACCATTGGTGGGATCGAGCAACAGCCCCCGCGAACCCGGGGTGAGCGAGATTCCCATGGCGTTAACGGAAAAATCGCGCCGACGCAGATCTTCCATGATGGGGGCGGGGGCCACCTCGGGAAGCTTGCCGGGAGCCGCATACACCTCGCTGCGGGCCATCTCCAGACTCAAGAAGACGCCGTCGGGCATCACCAACTCGGCGCTGCGGCGCGATGAATCGATCTCCACGCGCCGCATCTTCTCCTCCTCGAGGCGGCGGGCGAGGCGGAGAGGATTGCCCTCGGTGGTGAAATCGAGGTCGCGGATGGGCGAACCACCCATCAGGTCGCGCACGGCCCCGCCCACCAAGTAAAGATTCATCCCCAAGTCCTGGGCTTCCTGTTGCACGCGGTTGAGAACCTGCAACTGCTCCGGCGAGAGCCGGCTTTCCAGCATGAAGATGTAGTCGGGCATGGCAGTCTTCGCTTCCCTCTGTTCAGGCCCGGGGATGGTGCGCCCGGTAGATCTGTCTCAGCCGTCCCTGAGCCACGTGGGTGTAGATTTGCGTGGTGGAGATATCGCTGTGCCCCAGCAGTAACTGCACCGAGCGCAGGTCGGCGCCGCGCTCGAGCAGGTGGGTGGCGAAGCTGTGCCGCAGCACGTGCGGGGTCAGGCGCATTCGAACCCCGGCCGCCCGCGCCCGTAGCCGCAGCAGGCGCCAGAAATTCTGCCGCGTCATTCCCTGCCCGCGGCGACTCAAAAAAAGATAGGGCGAGGGACGGCCTCGTCCCAGCTTGACCCGAGCTTCGCGCAAATAGGTTTCGATGGCGGCCGTGGCTTGCTTCCCCAGCGGCACGACCCGCTCCTTGCTGCCCTTGCCGAAGCAACGCAGATAGCCGGCGTCGAGCTGCACGTCGGCCACCTTCAAACTGACCAGTTCAGAAACCCGCAAGCCGGTGGCGTAGAGCACTTCCAGCATCGCCTTGTCGCGCAGATCGAGAGGAGTCGAGTCGCCAGGAGCTGCCAGCAACCGCTCCACCTCCTCCAGGGTGAGGAACTTCGGCAACCGCTTCCACACCCGGGGCGATTCGATGTGTTCGGTGGGCTCGCGGCGAATCACCTCCTCCTGGCGGAGAAAGCGGAAGAAATTGCGCACAGTCACCAAGTGGCGCGCCACCGAACGGCTGTCCAGCCCCTGCTGATAGAGCGAGCCGAGAAAGTCCACCACGTGCTGGCGGCCGACCCGCGCCGGGGTCAAGCTGCGCGTCTGGCAGAAGCGGCTGAACTTCTCCAGGTCGCGGCTGTAGGCGGCCACGCTGTTGGCAGCCAGCCCGCGTTCGACGCGAACGTAATTCAGAAAGGTTGCAATCTCGCTACGCACGACTCATTCATTCTTGGACGTGAAGGGCATGGCCACCGGCGCGTTGGCCAGCTTCTTCTTCCACCGCCGGCCGGTGACCAGGGTATAGACCTCGCCCAGCTCCTCCGCCCGCAATACCCAGGCCAGCCCCAAGTAAACCGCGGCCCCGAGGGCGATCGTCCCCAGACATCCGCCCGCCAGCCGGGCGAAGCTCGACACTTCCATCAAGTTTAGCTTCCCGGCCAGCCACCAACAGGCCAGGCCCATGCCGACCGCGGCGGCGAGCGTCCGCCCTACAGAGAGCGCCAAGCGCCCTTCGTCCACTCCACCCAGACGTCGCCGGAACACCCAATAGAGAACCACCAGGTTGAGGTAAGAAGCCAGCGAGGTGGCCAGCGCCAACCCTCCCTGGCGCAGCGGGCCCACGAGGAGAAAACACAGTACCACATTGGCCACCAGAGCCAGCGCGGCGATCCGCACCGGTGTGGTCGTGTCTTCTGTGGCGTAGAATCCCTGCACCATCAAGCGCACTGAGGCAAAGGCCGGCAAGCCCAGGGCGTAGAAGAGAAGGGCCCCGGCGGTCAGGCCCGTCGAGTCGGCCCCGAAGGCCTTATGTTCAAACAACAGGCGGACGATCGGGTCACCCACGGCGATGAGCCCCACCGCCCCCGGCACCACAATGAAGGCCACGATGCGCAGGGAAAAGGTCAGCGTCTCGCGCATGGCGGCGAACTTTTTTTCCACCGCCTGCTGCGACAACACCGGCAAGACCACCGTGGCCACGCTGATGGCGTAGCCGCCCAGCACCACCTCCATAATCCGGTCGGCATAGTAGAGGGCGGAAATCCAGCCCTCTTGCTGGCTGGCGAAAATCGTGCTGACCAGCACGTTCACCTGATAGATGCCCACACCCGCGAACGCCGGTAGCATCAAGGCGGCCACGCGCCGGATGCCAGGATGGCGGAAGCCGAGCTTGAAGCCAAGAGGCATCCCCCGACGGAGGAGCGCGGGAATCTGCACTAGAACTTGCAGAACGCCGCCCACAACTACACCCACTGCCAGCGCCACCGCCGGCTCCGAATAACCCAACACCCAAGCCAGGCCGGCAGCGGCAATGATGGCGGCGTTCAGGAAGATGGGCACCGAAGCCGGCAGGCCAAACACCCGATGCGTGTTCAGGATTCCCCCGGCCAGCGCGGTCAGGGCAATCATCAGGCAGTAAGGGAAGGTAATACGCGTCAGCAGAATCGCCAGCGTCCACTGCGCCGGGTCGGGGCTGGCCAGCGTGAACAACCGCACCAGCGCGGGGGCGAAGATGATTCCCAACAAAGTGAGCGCCGCCATGATGGTGCCTAGCGTCCAGAACATTCGTTGAGCGAAATCCCAGGACTCGGCTTCAGGCCGCTCGACCCGATAGGAGGTGTAAACAGGAATGAAAGCCGAGGTCATAGCCCCATCCGCCATCAGCCGACGCAGCAGGTTGGGCAGACGAAAGGCAATAACGAAAGCGTCCGCCGCCAGGGATGTGCCCAGCAGGATGGCCAGGGTCAGGTCGCGGGCGTAACCGAAAAAACGGCTCAGCAGGGTTACGAGCGTAACCGTCCGCGTATGGCGAAGGATCCGGTGGTTTTCGTGCCCCGTATCTTGTTGAAAGTGCGTGGTTTCTTCCAATTCCGTTGCCGGTCCGCCGGGCCGATTGACACCTGGCTCGAACGCATACTAGCATAACGTTCCCCCGGGGTAAATGCCGCCTTGCGGTAGGCTCCCGCGAGTGCCATGAAGGTCAAAACATCCTCCACGCACAAGAAAGTGGTAGTCGAGACCTTCGAGGGCGAGAAGCAGTTCGGCTACGTCAATCCGCGCAACTTCGACCGCGAGCAGGGCCTGGAGCTGCTCGACGCCGGCGGCGCACTGCAACAGCTTCCCTGGAAAAATGTCAAGGTGGCCTGGTTCGTCCGCGACTGGGAAGAGGCTCCGGCGCGGCCGGCGCCGCTGGTTTTTCCCCGGCGGCCCCGGCTGGAAGGACTCTGGGTTCGTCTGCGCTTCCGCGATGAAGAAATCCTGGAAGGGATGCTGGTGAACGACCTGCTCCACCAGAGCGAACACGGCTACCTGCTCACACCGCCGGAACTGAACGACGTCCAGCAGAAGGCTTTCATTCCCAAGCAGGCCCTGGCGGCGATGGAAGTCCTCTCGGTTATTCCCAACCGTGGCGAGCATCACCGGCGCCGCCGCCCCGCGCCCGAGCCCGGCCGCCAGCCCCGCCTCTTCAGCGAGTAGTCCCGCGCCAGTCTTTCTGTCCCGCCGCGCTTCCGCTAGAATCGCTGCGGGAGAAAATGCCATGAAACTACGTGAAATTGCTGAACGCCTGCAGTGCGAACTTAAGGGAGACGGCGAGGTGGAAATCCGTGGCGTGGCCGCCATCGAGACCGCCGGCCCCGGCGACCTGACCTTCCTCACCAACCCACGCTATCGCCGCCGGCTGCGCGACACCCGCGCCGCCGCCATCATCGTCGCTCCCGACGAGGGCGAACTCCCGCTGCCGACGCTGCGGAGCCCGAACCCTTACTACACCTTCGCCCGCGCCATTGAGCTGTTCCACCAGCCGCTACCCTTCCCCGCGGGCATTCATCCCACCGCAGTCGTCTCGCCGCGAGCGCGCATCGGACCCGACGCGGCTATCGGCCCCTACTGCTTTATCGACGACGAGGTCGAAATCGGCGCCCGCTGCCGCCTGCACAGTTTCGTGGCCATCTATCGCGGCGCACGCATCGGCGACGACTTTACCGCCCACTCCCACGCCGTGGTCCGCGAACATTGTCAGCTCGGCCACCGCGTCATCCTGCAGAATGGCGCCGTAGTCGGCTGCGACGGCTTCGGCTTCGCCCGCCAAGACGACGGCAGCTACTACAAGATGCTCCCGGCCGGCACCCTGGTGGTAGAGGATGACGTCGAAATCCAGGCGCACACCTGCGTCGATCGGCC
>DATEUS010000219.1:0-5221 GCA_035282985.1 Candidatus Acidiferrales bacterium | reverse complement strand
CCCGAAAGATATCGAAGCCTGAAGGACTACTAGTTTACCACAGGGGCCAGCCGTGAGGGCGGGCTAGGACAGGAAGTGGCGCAGCAGCTTGTCGTACTGCCCCTGGGCGCGGAGGAGGAGATCAATCACCTCGCGAACGGCGCCCTGGCCGCCGCGGGCGCGGGTGACGTAGTGAGCGCGCTTGCGGGCTTCCGGGTGGGCGTTGGCCACCGCCACCGCCAAGCCGACGCGGGCGAGGAGCGGCAGGTCGGTGACGTCGTCGCCGATGAAGCAGATCTCCTCGTCACGGAGGCCGCTGGCGCGGCGAATTCTCTCATAGGCGGGCAGCTTCTCGAAGGCGTCCTGCTCGACAAAATCCATCTGCAATTCGCGGGCCCGGTGGGTGACGACAGCCGACTTGCGGCCGGTGATGATGCCGGTGCGCAGGCCGGCGCGCTGCGCCAGGCGGATGCCGGCGCCGTCGAGGGAATTGAAGGCTTTCATCTCCCACGCTGCTCCGGCGGCCTTACTCCCGGGAGCGGAGAGCAGGAAGATGGCGCCGTCGGTCAGCACGCCGTCAACATCCACCAGCAGCAGCTTGATCTTTTTGGCGCGGCGGCGCAGGCCAGCGCGGGCTTTCGGCATAGCGAGGCAACAATAAGGTGGCGTCGTTGATTCGTCAACCAGCAGCAGCGGAGCCGGTGGGGCGGGGGTTCACCCTCCCGAGCGCAGCCGAGGGATCCCCCCACCGAAGCGTTGCCCCACGGGCGGGCATCCTTCGACAGACTCAGGACAAGTAAAGCTCGCCCCTACCTCAGCCGTGCTGTGTTCCTCAGTTTGGAAGCGGTGCTCCGCACCCGCTAGCCGCAGCGCTAAACGCGTTCCTCGCTTGCCTGCCGCAGGCAGGCCGCTACCTGCTGCGCTGCCGACGAAACGGTCTATGTAGGGAGGGGCTTGACCCCTCCCTCTGTTCTTTGACCCTGGTGCGGGCGGGGGCAAGCCCCGTCCCTACATCCTGGGCGGCCAGGCGCCGGCGGCGCGGCGAAGCTCCCAAATGCGGGCGAGGTGATGGTCGTCGTGCTCAGCGATAAAGGAGAGATGATCCACCAGGCGCATGGGCTGGTTGAGACGGGGGTGCTTGGAGACGCGGGCAAAGTCGCCGGGCTGGAGAGCGTCGAGCCGCTCCAGCAAGGTCTGGCGGGCGCGGCGGAAGGCCAAGAGGATTTCGTGCAGTGCGCGGTTGTTGTGCCCGGCTTCGTGGGTCTTGCGGTTGCTTAGCTCAGCCGCGGTCAGGACTTCAGCCCCTTTGAGAGAATCGTCAACACGGGCGAGCCAGAGCGGCTCCAGGTCGAGCAGGTGGCCGGCATTATCCTGAATGGACCACTTCCCCTGGGGCTGATGAACCAAGTGCTCGCGCGCGATTCCCCGCGTCAGTTCCTCCAGCCGCGCCGGCGCGCCCCGCAAGCGCCCGCGCAGGTTGGGGTGCAGCTCGACCGGGAAGTCAAACTGGAATTTGCGCTCGAACCAGACCGCCAGCTCACTCATTCTTTGTCCTCCACCTTCCCAGGATGCGCTCGATCTGCTGGCGGTGGTTGATGTCGTGGCCGGCGTAGAGGCGGAGCATATCGGCGATGCTCTCTTTGCCGCGCTCTTCGTGGTAGCCGTAATTCTTCCACTTCTTGCGTGGCACGGACTTCATCAGCGCCAGGTTGCTGGCCCGCACGCTGCGGAAAAGCTCGAGCGACCGGCGCGGGTGGCGGCGGGCATAGTTGCCGCTCTCGGCCCAGGCCTTCTCGTTCATGGCCTGGACGCGCACGCGGTTGGTCGCCAGCACGTTACGGAGACGGTAGCCGATGACAATCTCAATCTCCGACAGGTGGGCCAGGATTTCCGCCACCGACCATTTCCCCGGCGCCGGGCGACGCCGCAGCTTGCTGCCCGGCACACCTCGAATCAGGCGCGCCAGTCTGCCCGGAGTCGCCCGCCAGACCTTGAGCGGGTCCTGCTTGCCCAAATAGCCAAGAACGCGCTGCTTGTATTGCTTGAAGGTTTCCGCCATCGTTGGTCCTCCCTTAAGGCTTTCGACTCCCCAGCGGCGGCTGGCCGTAGAAGAAGGCGCCGGGAAAGTCAGCCGCCGCCTCTTTCTTCTTTCCGCTCCACTGCTCGATTTGGATGCGGTAGACGCTGGTACGGCTCAGCTCCTCGTCGGTAATGGGCCGGTAGTCGCGTCCGGGGCGCAGATGAGGACAATACTTGTCGAGCAGGAGTTGGAGGCCGTGCTGGGCTTCGGCTTCGTCGCTGACTACAGCCGCCCGCCCGAAGACGACCACGCCGGCGTATTCAACGCTCATCTCCAGCGCCGTGTCGGCCGGCAGCAAACGGCCCATCTCGGCGGCGCTGAAGCAGACGCGCTGGTCGCCTTCGATGTTGGCGCGGGTGCGGCCCTCGCGCGCCGTGTGCATATAGATGACGTGGGCAGCTTCGTCGTAGACAAACAGGTTGCTGTTGATGAAGGGCTGCTCGTTCACCAGCGTGGCCAGGAAGCCGAAGGGGGCGCGGTGGAGAAAGGCGCGAATCCAGACGTCGTCCTGGGCGCGGTCGGAGCGCCGCATGCGGGTAAGGGGGTCGTTAGTGTTGGCTTTGTTCATCTCGGCTCCGAGGCTGGCCGCAAGGAGTTCTCGGCCGGGGCAAACACCACCAGCAACTGCAAGTCCTCTTTGATGCTGTGGAAGCGGTGCTCGACTCCGGCCTCAACGAAGAGCACCGTGCCCGGCTGCACTTCCCTGTCCTCGGCGCCGGCGCGAAACCGGCTGCGCCCGCGCAGGACATAGTAAACCTCATCTTCGCTGTGGGGCTCCTGCGGGTCGGTCGCGCCCGCGGGCAGGCGATAAAGGCCCAGACTGAGCGCCGGCACGCGCAGGAACTCCAGCCAAGTCACTTGGCCTGGCCCGGTCTGCGCAACCAGCTGAGCGATATCGAAGGCACGCATCGTAGTTCTCCTCTTCGTCGAAGTTTGATTCAGCCGCTGCGGCCGGCGCCAGAGCCAAATTGGACTCCGGCTCCTGCGGCGCTGTCCCTGCCGGAGCCCATCATCCCCTCATCGCTTGCCGCTAGGAAAGTAGCCGAGAATGATGGACAATCCCCTGCTGGTGGCAGGGGCAGCGCCCGAGGAAGACGATGGTCATCGACATTGGCTGCGGCCGCTACAAGAAGCCTGGCAGCATTGGCCTCGACCAGACACTGAATTCCAAGGCCGACATCGTTTGCGACCTCAACCACTTTCCGTGGCCGCTCGGTGACAACGTCGCCTCTGAGATTCACTTGTCGCACATTCTTGAACACCTCCAAGACTTGATGAAGGCGATGGCCGAGGTGCACCGCATCGGCCGGCCCGGCGCCAAGGTCTTCGTGGTGACGCCGCATTTCAGCTCGCACAATTCTTACACCGACCCAACCCACCGCTATCATCTGGCCTGGGGCAGCTTTGACCACTTCACCGGGGAGCCCTTCGAGCGCCACGCCGGACCACCCTTCCGCTTCCGCATCCTGGAGCGACGCCTCTTTTTCGGCGGTAATGTGCTGCTCGACAACCTGGGGCGGCTGATTGCCGGGCTGTCGGTGCGCTGGTACGAGCGGCACGTGGCCTGGATGTTCCCCGCCATCGAGATTTCCTGCACCCTAGAAGTGGTGAAGGACTAGCCGCCACCGGTTTGCCGTCGCGGTCTTCCGAACTCTGCTGGTGGAAGGGGACCTCACCACAGAGATACCGAGACCACAGAGAACCACAGAGATGATTTCAGCCTGGAGTTCCAGCCCACAGCTACAACGGTCAGAACAATTGGGTGGTCCAGAGGTCGTGCAGATGGACGACGCCTTCCACGCGCTGCTCGGCGTCGACCACGAGGATGGAAGTAATCTTGCGCTCTTCCATCAGCCGCAGGGCGGTGGCGGCCAACTCAGTCTTGCGGATGGTGGTGGGGTTGCGGGTCATGGCGTCGGCGGCGGTCAGGTGCAGGGCTTCGTCCTTCCGTTTCTGCATCAGCCGGCGCAGGTCGCCGTCGGTGATGATGCCGGCGAGCCGGCCAGCCCCAGATGGCCGGCTCGCCCCGAGCCTGTCCCGAGCGGAGTCGAGGGACGAAGTCGAGGGGCCGGCGTCTTCTACCACGGCGGTCATGCCCAGGCCCTTGCGGCTCATCTCGTAAATGACGTCAGGCATGGGGGTTGAGGGCCCGACGCGCGGCAGGTCCTCGCCGGTGTGCATCAACTGCTCAACGCGCTGGAACTTCTTGCCCAACTGGCCGCCAGGGTGCAGCCGGGCGAAGTCTTCTTCCTTGAAGCCGCGACGCTCGAGCAGAGCGATGGCCAGTGCGTCGCCCAGCGCCATCATGGCGACGGTGGAGGCGGTGGGGGCGAGGTTGAGCGAGCAGGCTTCGCGCTCGACCGAGATGTCGAGCACCAGGTCGGCGGCCTGCGCCAGCGTGGAGTTCAGCTTGCCGGTGAGCGCGATGATGCCGATGCCCAGCCGCTTGCAGGTGGGGAGGAGCTGGTTGATTTCGTCGGTCTCGCCGCCGTAGCTGAGCGCCAGCAGGAGGTCGCCCTTGACCAGCATGCCGATGTCGCCGTGGGCGGCTTCAGCGGGGTGGAGGAAAAAGCTGGGCGTGCCGGTGGAAGCAAAGGTGGCGACAATCTTCTGCCCGACGATGCCCGACTTGCCCATGCCGGTGACGACCACCCGGCCCGGACAAGCAAAGATGCGCTCGACCGCTTCTTCGAAGGCCTTGCCGTTCGCACCGCCGAAGCGCTCCAGCAGCGCCTTCAGGGCTTCCAACTCCGTCTGCAGAACTTTCTTTGCCGTTTCCAGGCTCATCGCTTAAGCCGACTTGCTCCCACGACAACTTCTAAGTTGCCCTGATGGCCGGTGCCTGCCTACCGCAGGCAGGCCACCAGGCTCAGCGGGAGAAGAATATCGCGCCGAGCACCCAGGCACCTGCCTGGGGGAGCAAAGGCAACCAGCCGGCAAGGGACAAGCCCTTGCCCTACCCAAGCGTGAAGAAAAGCAGATCCCTCGCTGCGCTCGGAATGACACCCAGCGGCAGGAGCCGCTGGGCTGGACAGTTGCGCTCTGCCGGTGGCGGACGTCGGGCCGCTTGAGCAGGCGCTTCAGGGCGTCCAGCTCCGTCTGCAAAACTTTGCGCGCGGTTTCCAGGCTCATTGTTTCGTGCTCCCGTCGGTGGCCGCGTCG
>DATEUS010000218.1:0-6392 GCA_035282985.1 Candidatus Acidiferrales bacterium | reverse complement strand
CGGTGAGGTGGGGCTCAGGAGCCTAGGTGGCCGGCCATCGGGCACCGACTACCAAACAGCTCTTGGGTGATGGCTGAGGGCTGAAAGCTGACGGCTCGTTATTCGTAGCGCAGGGCGTCCACCGGATCAAGCCGGGCCGCTTTGACCGCCGGGTACATCCCGAAGAACAGACCCACGCTGGTGGCCACCGCCACCGCCGCCACCACCGCCCACACGGGAACGAAGGTCTGGAAGGAGGGAAAGAGATTGCGCACCGCGGTGCTGATCAGGTAGCCGAGCACCACGCCCACGATGCCGCCGGAGGCGGTGAGAGCCATGGCCTCGGTGAGGAACTGCCAGATGATGTCGCGCCGGCGCGCGCCGATGGCCTTGCGCACGCCGATCTCGCGGGTGCGCTCGGTGACCGACACCAGCATGATGTTCATCACCCCGACCCCGCCGATCATCAGCCCCACCGAGGAAATCACCACCGTCACCAGAGCGATCATCCCCACGATGCTGTGGAACTCGCGGATGATGGACTCGGAGGTGGCGTAGCCGAAGTTGTCGGGCTTGCTCAGCGGCACCTTGCGGGTGCGGCGCAAGGCCACGCGGCTCTGGTCAATGGCCAGCGGAAGCCTGCCCGGGTAGGCCTCGATGCGGATGCCATGGCGCTGTTCATTGGGATAGACCTTGCGGAAGGTCCAGTAGGGGATGGTGACGCGCCGGTCTTCATCGCCGCCGGGCCCGAAGCCACCCTTGGGCTTCTCAAAGATGCCGATCACGCGGAAGGGGTGGCCGTTGGCGATCACCTCCTTGTCGAGCGGATCAATCTCGCCGAACAGCCCTTTGGCGATGTCTTCGCCGATGACAGCGACTTCCACCCGGTGGAGGCTTTCCGCCCCGCTGAACGGTCGGCCCCGCTTGACCACGGCGTTGGCGTAGACGGAAAAGAACTCCTCGGTGGCTCCGCGGAAGTCCAGCCCGGCGATCTCCTCGCCCTTGTAGCGCACCCGGTCGACATCCTCGCTGCTGTAGATGGAGACGGTAACGTTCACGCAGGCGGGGCAAGAATCCTGCACGGCCAGAAAGTCCTCGTAGCTGAGCTCCTTGCGCATGCGCTCTTCCTTGCTCGGGCGGCCGAAACGCGGACCCGG
Source organism: Candidatus Acidiferrales bacterium (assembly GCA_035282985.1). Taxonomy (GTDB): domain Bacteria; phylum Acidobacteriota; class Terriglobia; order Acidiferrales; family 2-02-FULL-67-57; genus DATEUS01. The sequence goes on along the minus strand of DATEUS010000218.1, from coordinate 5,256 downwards.
ATCCAGGTGGAAGAAAAAGGCGGTGTTGGTGCCGTAGCTCTGGATACTCTGCTGGACATTGCGGTCGAAGCCCATCAGCAGGGCGACCACGGCAATCAAGGTGACCACCGCCACGATGACCCCCAGCACGGTGAGGGCGGAGCGCAGCTTGTGGTTGCGCAGGGTGTCGAGCGCCATCCAGATGTTTTCGCCGAAATCCCGCCGCCAGCGCAGGCTCAGCTTTTCCCGCAGTGTCATCCGGACCCCCGCCTATTCCGCTCGCAGACAAGTAATGGGATCGAAGGTGGCTGCCTTGCGGGCCGGGTAGATGCCAAAAAACAGCCCCACCGCCGCGGACACGCCCACGGCCAGCACCACTGCCCCCAGGGGCGTGCGCATGGGCACCGAAGTCGTGGCCCCCACTACCTGGGTAATCAATAGCGCAATCAGGACGCCGATCATCCCGCCCACCGTGGACATCACCGAGGCCTCCACCAGAAACTGCAGCAGGATGTCGCGCCGCCGCGCCCCCAGCGACTTGCGGATGCCGATCTCGCGGGTGCGCTCGGTGACCGAGGCCAGCATGATGTTCATGATCACGATGCCGCCCACCACCAAGAAGACAGAAACGATCCCGATCGCCAGGCTGGCAATCCCGCCGAAGATATCGTTCCAGAGTTGGGTGAGCGACTCGCTGGCGAATATGCCGAAGGCGTCCTTCTCGTCGTACTTCTGCCTCCGCCGGATTCGCATCAACACGCGGGCTTGGTCTTTAGTCTGCTCCCTCACAGCCGGCGAACCGTACTTCACTGCTATCAAAAAACCGGCGTCGTCCGGCGGACCCTCACCAAAGATCTTGAGATGGGTAGTGAGGGGGATGTTGACGAAGTTGTCCCGGCTCTGCCCCAGGGCCGAGCCATTCGATTCCGCCACCCCCACCACTTCAAAGGGGAGACCGTTGATGCGGATGGTCTTGCCCAGCGGGTCCACGTTGGGGAAGAGCCGGTCGGTAACATCCGTGCCCACGTAGGCCACCAAGGTCCGGCGGTGGTAGTCGCTTTCGGTGATGTAGCGGCCCGTAGCCACCGTCCCGCTGCCGATGTTGACCATGTTGGGGGTGACTCCCCCCACCTGAACATCCTCCAGATCCTCGTTGCCGGCGCGCACGTCGGCCTGGGACAGACTGATCCCTCCGACCTCCTCCGCCAGGGTCAATCTCTCGCGGATGTATTCAAAATCTTCCATGGTGATCTTCCTGTTGCGGCGGAGGGCTTCCAAATAGTCCTTGGCGTTGGTGATGAGGCCGTAGCGGTGAATGTAAAAAGTGTTGGCGCCGAAGTTAGCTACCCGCTCAGCGATGTAGGTGTCCAGGCCTTCGACGATGGAGATCACCGCAATCAGGGTGGTCACCGAAATAATCACCCCCAGCAGGGTGAGGAACGACCGCAGCTTGTGCGCCCGCAGGGCGGCCAGCGCAATCAGCACCGGCTCCCGCAGCAGAAGGCGAGGCCTCTTGCCCACAACCTACCCCCTCTTAACCGTAGAGACGCAAGCCAAGCCTCGAAAGTTCTCCCCGCGTCGTTCCTAACTCCAAATCCAGGCCCAGCCCACCTTCACCACCAGCCACACCGCCCACATGGCCACCACCCAGGTAAGGGCCTTCGACCAGGAAAGTTTGCGCGCCGCGGCCGCCAGTCCGGTCGCCAACAGCAGCAGGGACCAGAACACGAAGACGTCCAAGGACGACCCCAGACTGACCAGCCAGGCGGGAACGGCATTGGGGTCGAGAAAAGCCCCGAGGTTCGAGGCCAGGGGATTCTGCAGGTCGAAGTCGGCCGGCTCTTTGATAAACAGCAGCAGCAGGGCCAGCAGCCCGCCCACCGCCTGCGGCAGCATCGAATAAGAGGTCACCCCCAGTACCTGACGGTAGACAAGCTGCGTCCCCAGCAAGACGTTGAAGACGAACAGGAAGATCCCCGCCACCACTAGGACGATGATCGGCCAGCCGAGCACGCTGAACACATAGCCGAAGATAGGGGCCAGGCGCACCTGCTGCTCGATGATCTGCTCCTTCTGCTCGGCGGAGAGTTGCTGCGTGCGCGGGCTGGCCTCGATCTGCTGGCGCATGAACTGCTCCCAGCCCACCCGCTCCGAGAAAGCGAAGATGATGCTCGCCGCCAGCACCACCAAAATCACGAGCGGAATCCACCAGCGGGGCCGGGCCACGATGTCGGGAAAGGTCGCCTGGGGGTCAAACAAGACGCCGACCAAGCGATCCACCTCGCTCATCGTCTGGAGGCCGGATGGGCTCTCGGTCGCCATGGGACCCTCCTGCCTGGGGTGCTCTATCGCCGCCGACGGGTGTCGGCAATACTTGGACCGGGAGCGCCGGACTAAGAAATGCGCTCGTCGGACTCCACTTGCCCGTCGCGAATATGAATGATGCGATCGGCGTGGGCGGCGATATCGCGCTCGTGGGTGACCAGGATGATGGTGTTGCCCTGGGCCACCAGGCGGTCGAACAGCGCCATGATTTCGGTCGAGGTCTGGGTGTCGAGGTTGCCGGTGGGCTCGTCGGCCAGAATGAGCGAAGGGCGGTTGACCAGGGCGCGGGCAATGGCCACCCGTTGGCGTTCGCCGCCGGAGAGCTCGTTGGGGCGGTGGTTCATGCGACCGGCCATGTCCACCGCCGCCAGCGCTTCCTGGGCCCGCTCGCGCCGCTCGACCGCCGGGGTGCCGTTGTAAATCAGCGGCAGCTCCACGTTGTGCAGGGCGGTGGCGCGCGGCAGCAGGTTGAAGGTCTGAAAAACGAAACCAATCTCTTTATTGCGGATGAAGGCCAACTCGTCGTCGTCGAGCTCGCTCACCAACTGCCCGTTCAGCCAGTAGCGACCGGCGGTGGGAGTGTCGAGGCAGCCAATCAGGTTCATCAGGGTGGACTTGCCGGAGCCAGAGGGCCCCATAATGGCCACATACTCGCTGCGGGCAATCTGGAGGTCGACGCCGCGCAGAGCTTGGACGGCAGCCGCCTCACCCATCTCATAAGTCTTGGTGAGGTTCTCCACCCGGATCAGCGCGTGGTTGGCGGATTCCACAGAAAACTACTCCTTGGTTTCCCCTTCACCTTTCTTCTCTTCGCGCACCTTGGCGCGGTGGCGGAGCTCACGCAGCACCTTGTAGCTGCCGGTGACGATCTTCTCCCCTTCTTTGAGCCCTTCGGTGACCTCGATGTCGGTGACGCCGGTGATGCCGGTCTTCACTTCGCGGAAGTGCGCCTCTTTGCCATTGAGGACGAAGACGCCCTGCAGCTCTTCCCTGTCCTTTTCCGACGGGCGGCCGGCGGCGACGGAGGCCTCGGCGGTCTTTTCCCCGCGGGCGCGACGCTCCGCCGCCTCGATATCACCGCGGCGGCGGATGGTAAGCGCCTGGATGGGGATAGCGAGGACATCCTCGCGGGTGGCGGTGGTGACCCGCGCCGTCGTGGAGAGCCCCGGTCGGACAATATCGGGGGGATCATCGAGCGTGACCACCACTTTGAAGTCCTTGGCCTCTTGGGTGCCGGTCTGAAGCTCGGCGGTGCTGCGTCCGGTGGAGCGCACCAAGGCGGTGGTGCCGATTTCCGTCACCGTCCCCTTGAAGGTCTGGTTGGGATAGGCATCAATGGTGACTTCGGCCGGCTGTCCCAGGCGGACGTTGACAATGTCGGTCTCGTCCACTTTGACCTCGGCGGTCACCTCCGACATGTCGGCCACGGTCATCAGGAAGCTGCCGGGAGCGTTCTGAATGCCGGGGACCATCTGCTCACCGACATTGACGGGCAGGTTGGTGACCACGCCGTCGATGGGGGAGGTATAAATGGTCTTCTGCAGCACGTCGGAAGCGCGCGTGAGCGTGGCCCGCGCCTGGGTGAGAGTGGAGCGCGAGCGGTTGAGCTCCGCCTGGGCTTGCGAGACGCGCGCCTGGGCCAACTCGACCCCGGCCTTGGCGCTCTCGTAGTCGGCTTTGCGGGCGTCGTATTCCTGCTGGGCGATCAACTGGTCCACGAACAGCCCCTGCGCCCGCTCCCAGTTCAGCGCCGCCCGCTCGAAGTCGGCGCGACTGCGCCGCAGTTCCGCCTGCGCGGTGCGAAGGCTGGCCTCGGCCCCCTCCACGGCCGCCTCGCTCGCCTTTCCCAGCGCGCGCTGGGCGTCGACGTCCGCCCCCGGTTGGATCGCCTCCAGCCGCAGCAGCACCTGGCCTCGCTTCACCCGGTCGCCTTCCTGCACATTGATTTCGACAATCTTGCCGAACGACTGCGCGTTGATGTTCACGTACTGCCGTGGACGCACCTCGCCCGAGGCAGTTACCACCGCGGTGAGATCCTGGTGGGTGACCGTGCCGATCTGAACCGCCACCACTCCGGCCCTCTGCCGCTGGACGATAATGCTCACCGCGGCCACAACGGCCAGCGCCGCCACTACAACCAGGGCAATCTTGCGCGAACGCTTCATCGCCATAAGGGGACTACTCCCGTCACTGTCACATACTACATACGAAAGGCAGGGTAAAAAGTTTGCATGGATTTAGGAATAAGGAGATCTGAGCCTAACTCCCCGCGGTTGCGGCCTGCAAACATTGAATGATAGTCCAAAACCGCTCACCCCGACAACCAAGAGAGAGGCAAGCGAAGTCCGACCGAGCGGACATTATCCTGCCAGTAGGGCTGCCATGGTGGTTTTGCCTCAAACCTATCGGAGCCTACAAAAAACTGGAGATGGCCTACGGTTTTTGGGATAAAATCCCAGAGGAGTGGGAAAGGAGGCGCGCGCCACACGCGCATAGGAATGAGCGAGGCACCCAGGCAGGCGATACGCTGGCAGGAACAGAAGCTGCGCACGATAGCGCTGCTGCTGGCGCTGGCCACGTTTGCGGCCATCGTGTGCGCCTCCATCAATTTCGTCCAGCGCGCCCGCTACGTTCGGCCCTACGACGGCATTGATTGGGACGAAACCCCGGAAGGGGTCTTCGCCAGCATCGTCTGGCAGGACACGCCGGGCGACCGGGCCGGAATCCGTCCCGGGGACATCCTCATTAGCATCAACGGAAACCCCATCCAGCGTCCCATCGACGTCATCAAGCAGCTTTTCCGCGCCCAACCGGGCGCACAACTCACCTACGCGGTGAAGCGGTTGGGCCACCGGGAGCCGGTCACGGCCACCGTGGTGGCCATTCCCCAGCCCGACCCCTTTTCGCTGCGCGGCTTCTTGGAATTCGTGGGGGTGCTGTACTTGGGCATCG
>DATEUS010000217.1:0-9458 GCA_035282985.1 Candidatus Acidiferrales bacterium | reverse complement strand
CCTGGATGCCGGAGTGGTGGACGAAGACGTCTTCTCCCGACTGGCGCTGGATAAACCCATAGCCCTTCGAGGCGTTGAACCACTTTACAGTGCCTTGCTCACGTGTATTGGTCATGTTGACTTTCCTGATGCTCCTTATGTGTTAGTGCTGTTTGCTTCTCCCAACGCCCCGGGGCTGATACAAAAAACGCCGCGAGCTGAAACCCGCGGCCCTTGAAATCAACTCAGAAGGTGTTGCCAGAGCTTCAAACGCCTCCTCACATTAGCACACTTTCCCCCGCCTGCCTAGCAGGTTCTTGCTGGCCTGCCTCGAAGCGCAGCCCCTTCCTCCCCCCTGGCGATTTCTAGTTGCAAGTCGGTCGTGCCGGAGCGTAGAATGCCCTCGGCTTCAGGGCGAATTGCATAGCTGGGAAAAATGAACGCACTCCTCATCTATCCAGAGTGGCCAGACACCTACTGGAGTTTCAAGCACGCGCTGCCCTTTGAAGGCAAGCGGTCGGCTTACCCACCGCTGGGTCTGCTCACTATCGCTCCGCTGCTGCCCCAGCACTGGAGAAAGCGGCTGGTGGACACCAACGTCCGCCCGCTGACCGACGCCGATCTGCAGTGGGCGGACGTGGCCCTGTTGAGCGGGATGCTGGTGCACAAGCAGGACCTGTTGGCGATTCTGGCCCGCTGCCGGGCCCGGGGGCTGCGGACAGTGATCGGTGGGCCGGTGACCAGCAGCGTTGTAGAACTCCCCCTGCACGCCGACCACGTCGTGATCGGCGAGGCCGAAGAGCTGATCACGGGGCTGGCGGCCGACCTCGAGCAGGGAACGGCAAAACCCCTCTACCGCGCCAGCCAATTGCCGGCGCTAATCAAGACCCCCTTACCGGAGCTGAGCCTGATCAACCCCCGACACTACAGCGCCATGGGCATTCAGTACTCGCGCGGCTGCCCGTTCAATTGTGAGTTCTGCGACATCATTGAGATTTACGGGCGCAAGCCGCGAACGAAGTCCCCCGCGCAAGTGCTGGCCGAGCTGGAGCAACTCTATGAACGCAAGTGGCGCGGTTCCGTGTTCATTGTGGACGACAATTTCATCGGCAACAAAAGGAAGGTCAAGGAGCTGCTGCCGGTGCTGACGGAGTGGAATGTCCGGCACCGGCGCCCCTTCACCTTCTTCACCGAGGCTTCCGTGAATCTGGCCGAAGACGCGGAGCTTTTGCAGCTGATGAAGGACGCCGGGTTCATCCGGGTCTTCCTGGGCATCGAAACCCCGGTGGAGGCCAGCCTGAAGGAGGCCCAGAAACTGCAGAACACTTGCCGCGACCTGCTCGACAGCGTGCGCCGCATCCAGAGCTACGGGATGGAGGTGATGGCGGGATTCATCGTCGGCTTTGACAACGACCCCGAAGACATCTTCGACAAGCAGGTGGAGTTCATCCAGGAGAGCGCCATCCCCCTGGCCATGGTGGGGCTGCTGCTGGCGCTGCCGGGCACCCAGCTCTACCGCCGGCTCTTGAAGGAAGGCCGCATCGTGGACGAGGGCCACGGAAACAATATGGAGTGCCGGCTCAACTTTATTCCCAAGATGGATCCGCAGCGGCTGGTGGAAGGCTACCGCTCCATCCTCCAGCGCATCTACCATCCGGACGCCTATTATGAACGGGTCCGGCGATTTCTGGCTCACTACCGTCCTGCGCACCACCCCCCCCGTGTGCTGTCGGATTACGTCGCCTTCGCCCGCTCCCTTCTGAAACAGGGGGTGCTGGGAGACTCCCGTGCCAGCTACTGGAAGTTCGTCTTGGAAGCCGCCACCCGTTACCGCCACGCCTTCGACACCGCCATCACCCTGGCCATCATGGGCTACCATTTCCAGAAGCTGACCCGGATCTACTGCGAGACTGACTTGGCCACCTGCCTCCCAAGTTCCTGCGAGCCTCTGCCGTCCTGGCTTGTGCTTTGATCCCCGCTTCCAATCTCTCCGCCGCCGCCTGAACTTCCCGGGTAGCTTCCCCCGCGTTGACTTGTCCACGGGGGCGACCTAGGATGCTTTTCGGATCACGGCTGTGGGCACACCCGAGAGAGCAGAAAAGAAAGTCCAGAAGAAGCTGAGGGAAGCGCGGGTCGCACGGCTGGCGACCGCTGACGCCGACGGCCGTCCCCACGTCGTTCCCGTCTGCTTTGTCTACGACGGCCGCGCTTTCTACATCGCCCTGGACGCCAAACCCAAGCGCGTCGGCCCCGCGCGCCTGGCCCGCGTCCGCAACCTTGAGGCGAATCCCAACGTCGCCTTATTGCTCGACAACTACCAGGAGGACTGGAGGCAACTCTGGTACATCCTCGTTCGCGGGACGGCGGCGCTGCTTCCTGCGTCGAAAAGACTGGAATACGCCAGGGCCGTGCGCCGGCTGAAGGCAAAGTACGCGCAGTACCGGGCGGGGTTTCTTCCCGACGGGGCTCCGCTGATCCGAATCCTTCCCCGCCAGATCATTTCCTGGGGAAGGCTCTAGAGCAGCATCGTTCCCGCCCGCAGGAAGTGAGGTCAACTACACAAACGCTCGGGTCTGCTCCATCAACCCCAGCCAGCGGTCCAGCGACTGGGCACCCGGCAAGAAGGTCGGATCGAATATAAGTTCGTGCGCCCCGATTTTCTTGCACCCATTGGCATCTTCTTTTATCTGTTCAAGGGTACCCGTGAAGATAGCGCGGTCTTTGGCCAGCGGCTTTTCGGTCACCAGCAGGTTGGCCCGGACGATCATCTCGAGCGCGTTGGGGTCCCGCCCTTCCGCTTTGGCCATCTGTTTCACGCCGTCGAACATCTGGGCCATCCCCTCCAGCGGAATCGCCACCGGGTTCCAGCCATCAGCCAGCTTCGCTATGCGCTTCAAGGCGCCGGGAGCAAAGGCGGCCATGTAAATGGGTGGATGGGGCTTCTGCACCGGCTTCGGCTGGATGATGGACTTGGGAACTTGGTAGAACGTGCCGTGGAATTCCACCGGGTCGGTCGTCCAGATGGCCTTCAGCAATTGGATGAATTCGTCGGCGCGTGCACCGCGGTCCTTGAAATCCGCCCCGACCGCGTCGTATTCGTCCCTGGACCAGCCCAGGCCCAGACCCAGGCGAACCCGTCCGCCGGAGAGGACGTCCAGCGTCGTCAGCCGGCGGGCCAGCATCACCGGGTTGTAGTAGGGGATGTCCAGCACACTGGTCCCCAACGCCACACGCTTGGTGAGGGCAGCGGCGAAGGTCAGCGTCTCCAGCGGATCGAGGACGTGCTTGTACTCCTCGGGAAGAGAGCCGTCGGGCGTCACCGGGTAGGGTGTCTGCGGCTTCACCGGCCAAAGCAGCCGCTCGATCACCCACACGCTGTCATAGCCCAGTTCTTCGGCGCGCTGGGCGACCTTGGCGACTGATTCCGGGCCGCCAAGGGGGCCGATGTTGGGCAGAGCAAAGCCAACTCTCATCGCGTCTCTCCATTTAGAGGAATGGGTATCGTCTACCAGAGACCGCCGGGATTCTCAATCAAAATCTGGGGGCCGCCCCGTGCCCGTGACGATCCTGTGCGCAGCTTCAGCCGGGAAGCCGCAGGGCCTGCCAGGCCGGGTAGCGGGTCAACCGACCTTCGACCACGTTGCCGATGTAGCGCCCTTCGCAACTGAACTGCATCACGCGCTTCCCCTGGCGTGCCAGCTTGGCCCAGCGCGACTGGGTTTCGGGGTTCTGCTCGATGCCGACGAGTTGATGCGGCCCGTAGGTAAAGTCCACCGTCCGCAGTTTCCTCGTCCGTGTCTTTCCCACCCGATAGGACTCCCCCTCCAGTTCGACGACAGGCTTCTCCTCAGCCAGAACCTGCTGCCAGGTAGCAATCAAAGTCTCCGCGAGGGTCACGGTGGCAGCATCCTAGTGGCCTGGATGTCGAGCGTCAACCCTGCCCTAGATCGCCTGTCGGCGTGCGCGCCGGCGCAGCCCCGGCTCGCCGGCCAGACGCTCCAAGTCGGCCACCAACCGCCGCAGATGGCGCTCGCGGGTGTCGTAGTTGATCACCATCATCCGCATCACCATGACCCCGCGCAGGCGGGTGGAGGAAATCCAGGCCCAGCCGCGCCGCACTATCTCCTCAGCCAGCAGCAGATTCATCTGCTGCTCAAAGGGCGTCAACTCCTCCAGGGGAATTTTCCTGCGCTGCCCGCGCGTCTCCTCGCAGTAGGTGAAGCAGGTGATAGGCAGGGGCGACTCACTCACCGTGCCAAAGCGCGGGCGGGCCGCCAGCCGCTGCCGAAAGAAGCCTGCCAGGCGAATCTGTTCGGCAAAGTGCGCTTCGTAGGCGCGCCGGCCGTGGACCTGCAAAGTCAGCCACAGCTTCAGGCCCAGGAATCGCCGCGACCACTGCACCCCAAGCTGATAGTTCTCCACCCGGCGCGCGCCCCGAGGCACGTAGGCGGCCTGCACGCGGAAGGGTGCGGCGGCGGCCTGGCGGTCGCGCACCAGCACTGCCCCCAACGGAAACGGCATCGCCATCCACTTGTGCGGGTCAAAGGTCAGCGAGTCGGCCTGGCGGATGGCGCCCCACAACCGGCGAAAGCGTGGCGCCAGGATAAGCGAGCCGCCGTAGGCGCCGTCCACGTGCAGCCACAGCCGCTCGCGGCGGCAGAGACGGGCCAGGCGTGCAATGGGGTCCGCAGCGCCGCTGCTGGTGGTCCCGAAGGTGGCCACCACGCAGAACGGCAGCCGGCCGGCGCGACGGTCTTTTCGGATTTGCGCCGCCAATAGCTCGGGCCGCAGGGCAAGCTCCCGGTCGGTCGGGATCCAGCGCACCGCCTCGCGCCCCAGACTCAGCAAGTCAGCGAATTTCTCCAGCGAGTGATGGCTCTCCTCCGAAACGTAGAAGACCGGCTGGCCGCGCAGCCCGCGGACGCCACGGCGGGCGATCTCGGGCAGGCGGTGGTTCAGAGCCACCTTGAGGGCGATGAGGTTAGCCTCAGAGCCACCGGAGGCGAACTGTCCCAGCCCACGCCGCCAGCCCAGGGCGGCGAGAAACCATCCCAGGGTCTCTTCCTCAAGAGCGGTAGCGCCGGGAGCGTGAGCTTCGACAGCCAGTTGTTGATTGACGACCGAGGCCAGCGCATCCCCCAGCACCCCGGCCAAGGTAGGCTTGGGGTTCATGAGCCCGTAGTAGCGGGGCGAAGACAGGTGGCACGCGTTGCGTGAAATGTAGTTGACCACCTCGCGCAATACGCGTTCCGGCGGACGACCGCGCTCAGGCAGCGACTGCCGCCTTCGGCGTCCGCGACGTGACAGCACCGGCGTGGCTTCGTCCGCTGCGTGGTCCCAATAGGCGGATGCCAGCTTGGCGGTTTCTTCCCACAGCCGACGGCGCTGCTTAGGGGTAAGAGAAAAGTTCATGTTTGGCATAGCCTGCACTGGTACACGAGAAACCACGGCGCAGGCAAGGGCCAAAATGTCTGAGTGGGATCGAATCGGCGAATTGCGCTCGGCACCACCGAAGCCGGGGAGGGCGCCGGGCCCGGGCGGAACAAGCAGTGGGGGCCTGTCCCTGTTGCTCCGCACCGGGCAGCCGGCGCCAACCCGAACTTCGTGGAGCCTGCCTGCGGTAGGCAGGCCTGCCTTCCGTCTCTGTTAACCCTGAGGGCAAACAAAAGTTGCGTGGGTGCTTGCGGCAGGCGCTGCGCTATAATCAGCGAAGAAGGCAGGAGGGACTCTATGCTGCGCAAAGGGTTCGTGGTTCTGGCAGCCGCACTGTTGCTGCCGGTGCTCTTGAACGCTGACACCGTCGTCTTGAAGGACGGCCGACGGATCGAAGCGCGTGGAAGCTACAAGGTCGAGGCAGGTGTGGTGAGATTCACTGGGGTCGATGGTCGTGCTTATCAGTTCCCGCTGGAAGCAGTGGATCTTCGCGCCAGCGAAGATGCCAGCGCCGAGGCGGCAAAGTCCGAGCGGCCCAAGGTGTGGACCAACGACGACCTCGAACTGCTCAAGGAGAAGACCCCGGTCAGCGTAATGGGGTCTGCGCGCGTAGCCGCGCCCGCTGCCGCTGAGGCCGAGGCTCAAACGGAAGCAGCAGCCGAAGGCGAAGCGGAAGCCGCCGGCGCGGAGGCCGTGCCGGGGCCGCCGAAGGAACAGACCCGCGAGTACTGGCAGGAGCGCTTGCAGCCGCTGCGGGACGAGCTGAACCGCATCGAGCAGCAGATTCAGCAACTGCGCCGCGGCCAGGGACAGGCAGCCTCAAACGCCATCAATGTCACGGGCAGCAACCCCGGTGTGCAGGTGGAGGACACCATCCGGCAGCTCGAGCGTCGCCGGACGCAAGTCCAGCAGCAGATCGCCGACATCCAGGCGGAAGCCCGTCGCGCCGGCATGCCGCCCGGGGACGTCCGCTAAGTCGGCCCTCTCGAGGCGCGCCGCTCAGCGCTCGATGGGCGCGTCGATCAGGTTCCCCCACTCCGTCCAGGAGCCGTCGTAGTTCTTCACGTCCTTGTAGCCCAGCAGGTAGCGCAGCACGAACCAGGTGTGAGAGCTGCGCTCCCCAATGCGGCAGTAGGCGACGGTGGGCTTGCTGGGATCCACGCCCGCGTCCCCGTAAAGCTTCTTGAGCTCATCCGCCGACTTAAAGGTGCCGTCTTCGTTCACCGCCTTCGACCAGGGGATGTTGTTCGCCCCCGGGATGTGCCCGGCGCGCTGGGCGGTCTCCGGCAGCCCCGGCGGGGCGATGATCTTGCCGGTGAACTCGTCGGGCGAGCGCACGTCCACCAGGTTGTGGCTCTTCTTGTCGAGGAAAGCGAAGATTTCGTTGCGGAAGGCGCGGATGGAGTTGTCCGGCTCCTTGGCCTTGTAGTTGGTGGGCGTGACCTTGGGCTTGTCGGTAGAGAGCGGGCGCTTCTCCTCGATCCATTTCTTGCGCCCGCCGTTCATCAGTTGCACGTCCTGATGGCCGTGATACTTGAACTGCCAGAAAGCCCAGGCGGCAAACCAGTTGTTGTTATCGCCGTAGAGTACGACCTTGGAGTCGTTACTGATACCCGAGTGGCCCGCCAGCCGCTCGAACTCCGCCTTGCTGGCCAGGTTGCGTCGCAACGAATCCTGCAATTGCGTCTGCCAGTTCCAGCCAATGGCGCCGGGCACGTGCCCCTGGTCGTAGGCTGAAGTGTCAACGTCAACCTCCACCAGGCGCAGCTTGGGGTCCTTCAGGTGGTCGGCCACCCACTGGGATGAAACCAGAACTTCACCGTGAGCGTAGTCAGCCATAAAGTCTCCTCCTTCAATGAGTCCCGCTGGGAGTGTCTTCCGTATGGAACTGTACGGCGGGCGCACAGATGAGCAGTCCGCTGCTGACTGCTGCTACAGGCGCACAGGTCCGACTAGGCCTCCCATCCTCTTACCAACGACCAGCCTGCCGACAGCAGCGAAAGTTGTCAAGTCTGAAGTCCCTCAACCGGCTCCATCTTGCAGTCAATGGCGCAGGGCGGGGTTGAACGGAAGCGGTATCTAGCCCAGAAGAGACCACACATCAATCAGGAAATGAATCACCATGAGCCAGTAGAGGTCCCGCCGCCAGAGGAACAGGAGCGAAAAACCCACTGCAACCAAGAAGGCAAACCCCACATTGAACCAGCTCATGTAGGCGTGACCGGCGGCGAAGACAGCCGCCGGAAAGAGAACCGCCAGCGGCAGGTGGCCGCTCCAGCGGTAAATCCACACAATGGCAAAGCCGCGGAAGAAAGTCTCCTCCACAATCGCCACGGTCAACCCCAGCAACACAAACAAGGCGCGCTCGCCCGGCCAGACCGGAACCATCCAATGACTGCTGGCCCCGGCCAGCGCCTGGGCGGGAGTACGCAGCAAGGCCGCGCCCAAGAAGAACCCCGTCAGCCCCAGCGCCACCACGATCCGCCGGGCGTCGAGCGTCGGAAAGCCGATGCCGGCCAGCCGGTCATCCTTCATCCTCATCGCCAGCAGCATGAGCACGAACAACGCCCACTGCTTGACGATGGTGAAGCCCGCCCAAGGGGCGCGGTAGAGGATGTCGCGTTCGATCAGGTAGGCGCGCACCGCCGGAATCCAGAGCTGCGCGTACTGCACCGCCAGCGCCAACGCCAGGAGCACACCCACGGCCACAAAGCTGCGCTCCTGTTCCTCCTCCTGCTCGGGCTCCAGCGCCGGCGCCGCCCAGCGCTCGAACTCCGCCAGCCATCGCGGCCGCCACTCGCGCTCTGGCGGTGGCGCCACACCCGGCCGTGTGAAGATTCTCAGTTCCATTGCAACGTCTGCCCTCCGGCGGCGCTCGAACCGCGCCTACTCGGCAGTGACCAGCTTGCCTTCCTTGGCTTCGAACTCCACCCGCAGCAGCCAATCGTGATGAAACTTCTCTCGCTCGAACCAGTCAGCGACAACGTCGCGGTCGGCGGCCTCGTACTCCACCAGCATTCTCCCCTCGGTCATGTTCACCAGCACCCGACGGACGACAAACCCGGGCGCGCTCTCGAGGCGCGCCGCCAGTTGCTCGGCCCCCTGGCGAGTCAGGCACGCCAGCGTATGGAGACTCAGGTAGCGCGGCATTCACTGTCCTCCTTGGACGACCCCAGCGCTATAATCAAGTGAGATGAGCCGCAAGCGCAAGACGATTCTCGCGCTCGCCCTGCTGGCAGCCGGGCTCGGCTGGGCGGTTGCCGACGAGGAATCCAAGTGGCGGCAGCAGCGCGAACGGCTGGTGCGCGAGACCATCGCTCAGCCGCGCGACTACCGCCCGGCCGTGCGCGACCGCCGCGTGCTCGACGCCATGCGGCAGGTGCCCCGGCACGAGTTCGTCCCCGAGGGCTACCGCCGCCAAGCCTACGAAGACCACCCCGTCCCCATCGGCTACGGCCAAACCATCTCTCAACCGTACATCGTGGCCCTGATGACCGAGCTTCTCAAACCGAACCCCGACGACCGCGTGCTTGAGCTCGGCACCGGCTCCGGCTACCAGGCGGCCGTGCTGTCCCCGCTGGTCAAGGAGGTTTACACCATCGAAATCATCCAGCCTCTCGGCTTGGCGGCCCGCGAACGGTTGGCGCGCCTCGGCTACACCAACGTCGAGGTCAAAGTGGGTGACGGTTACTACGGCTGGCCGCAGAAAGCTCCCTTCGACGCCATCATTGTCACCGCCTGGTCCACCCACGTCCCCCCGCCGTTGCTGGAGCAGCTCAAGCCCGGCGGCCGCATGGTCATCCCCGTGGGCAGCGCCCTCTACCAGCAGAACCTGGTCGTCGTGCACAAGGGCGAATCCGCTACTGACCTGCGGATGGAGTCGGTCATGCCCGTTGCCTTCGTGCCCCTCACCGGCGGCCACAGCGCTCGATAGCAGTAGTTCCCTTCCCCTCCGGCAGAGAATCCAACTAGATGGAAGGCGTGCAGCTCCTTGCGGTATACTTGATTCTGGCTTTGGCTTTTTACTTCTTACCGTAAGAAGTTGG
>DATEUS010000216.1:0-2187 GCA_035282985.1 Candidatus Acidiferrales bacterium | reverse complement strand
ACCTCGGCGGCATCTCCGCCGTCATCGAGCACCACGTCGGCCACACCGATACCGACATCATCGTCCGCGTCCCCGGCCAGAACATCAACTTCATGGGCGACATCCTTGTCGCCCAGTACCCCACCAACATCAACGGCTTCCCCAAGCAGTGGCGCGAAGCCACCGCCAAATTCGCCGCCTTTGGCAAGGACGCCATCTTCGTCCCCGGCCACGGCCCCATCAGCGGCATCGAAGTCGCCACCACGCAGGTTGCCATCTTCGATGACATCGCCGCGCAGGCCAGAAAACTCTTCGACGCCGGCGTGCCCGCCGCCGAAGCCGTCGAACGCTACGCCGTCCCCGAAAACTTCAAGGGCCTGCGCATGTTCTCCTGGGGCTTCACCGTCGGCCGCACCATCGAGCAACTCTATGTCGAATGGGGCAAGTCCGTGCCGGTGCTGAATTACAACTGACGTTTCGCTCGCCGTCAAAAAAAGTATACTCTGCCCACTCGGAAGGAGGTTCCGTGGCCATTCCGCCCGGCACCTAAATCGGCTCCTGCGGCCCGGCTCGTGTGGCACAGCCGCCCTCGGCTGTGCGCTGGTCCCTATGCTATTGACATCCGCATAATATATAGGAACCTTTTGGCGTATCCTGCATCTAATCGAGCATGGGAAACGCCAAAGGTGTTCGCCGGGATTTTGACGCTCTGGAGCAGCGGCGCTTTGCAGCCGCCAAGCTGCTGGCTCAGGGCTTGAACCAATCTGAAATAAGCCGCCGCCTGAAAGTCAGCAATCAAGCCGTCAGCCAGTGGGCCCGGTTGCTGCACGGCCAAGGCGAGAAAGGCTTGCGGCAGGCCGGTCGCGCGGGCCGTCTGCCGCGTCTGGGCTCGGCCGAGAAGGCCCGGCTGGAGAAACGGCTCGAGCAGGGCCCCCAGCGGCTGGGCTACGAAACCAGTCTGTGGACCTCGGAGCGCGTGGCCGAGCTGATCCGCGATGAGTTTGGCGTTCGCTATCATCCGGGCCATGTGTGGAAGATTCTGGTGTCGCTGGGCTGGAGCTGCCAGCGGCCGGTGGGGCGGGCGCTGGAGCGCGACGAAGAAGCGATTCGCGTGTGGAAGAAGACCACCTGGCCGGACATTAAAAGAAAGCCCGCAAACAAAGGCGCACGATCGTCTTCCTCGACGAGAGCGGACTGAGCCAGCGGCCGCATCGCTGCCGTACCTGGTCGCGGCGCGGGCAGACGCCGCTGCTGCAATATCACTTCAACTGGAAGAAACTTTCGCTCATCGCCGGAATGACTTTCTGGAATTTCTACTTTCAGATGTATCCCGGCTCGATTCGCGCACCGGAACTGCTGCGTTTCCTGGAACATCTGCTGCGGCACATTCCCGGACGGCTGCTGCTGGTTTGGGACCGCCTGCCGGCACACCGCAGCCGGCGGGTGCGGGATTTTCTGGCGGCGCAGAACGGGCGCGTGACCCTGGAATACCTGCCCGCCTATGCCCCGGAGCTCAATCCGGTCGAATACATCTGGGGCTACTGCAAACACCACGAACTGCCCAACGTGTGTCCCAAGGACTACGCGCAACTCCACACCGGAACTCGCCGCGCCCTCCGCCGCATGCGCCGCCGTCCCACCCTGATTACCGCTTTCTGGAAGCAGGCTTCCTTGTTCCCCTAAACCCTATATATTATGCGGATGCCAGTAGATCCCGGCACCAAACTCGGAACGTACGAAGTCACCGCGCACATCGGCTCGGGCGGGATGGGCGAGGTCTACCAGGCCCACGACAGCAAGCTGGGCCGCGACGTGGCCATCAAGGCCCCGCCTCGCGCCTATGTGGCTGCTCGCCTCGCGCCCGACGGAACGCGGATTGCGCTTGACATCCGGGACCAGGAGAGCGACATCTGGGTCTGGGACTTGGCCCGCGAGACGCTCACACGCCTGACCTTCGATCCGACGGTCGACCGGTATCCGGTCTGGACTCCGGACAGCCAGCGGGTAATCTTTTCGTCAGACCGTGCGGGCCCGTCGAACCTCTACTGGCAGGCGGCCGATAACACCGGGATGGTCGAGCGCCTGACCGAGAGCCCAAATTTTCAGTTGCCCAATGGGATCTCGCCGGACGGCGCGCGTCTGGTGTTCGATGAGCAGAGGCCGAGCTACGATGTCCTGGCGCTCACCCTGGACAAGGACCGTCGCGCC
>DATEUS010000215.1:0-2454 GCA_035282985.1 Candidatus Acidiferrales bacterium | reverse complement strand
GGGAGACGTGATCGAGGGGTACCGGCTCGGAATCAACAGCTACATCTACAAGCCGACGGACTTCGATGACTTTCGCGAGATGGTCAAACAGGCAGCCCAGTACTGGCTGCAAATCAACCAGCCGCCGCCGCTGGCGGCTTTTCGGGGCCAGTAGAGGAGTTCAGTCCGGTGGAGAGGAAGAACAAGCCCGAATCCGGCAAGGGTCGGCCTCTGCTGCGCGTGCTTTATGCCGAAGACGTGCGGGCCGACGCCGAACTGGCCCTGCACGAACTGAAGAAGGCCGGGTACGACGTCAGGGCAGTGATCGTGGAAACGCTGGAGCAGTTTGCCGAAGAGCTTCGCGGGGGCCCCTACGACGTCATCCTGGCCGACTACCGGCTGAAGGGCTGGACGGGGCTGGCGGCCCTGGAGGAGTTGCGCCGGGAAGGAAAGGACATCCCGTTCATCCTGGTGACCGGGTCGCTGGGGGACGAGCTGGCGGTCGAGTGCATTAAGGCGGGGGCGGCCGACTACGTTCTGAAGGACGGGCTGGCGCGGCTACCGGTGGCGGTGAAGCGGGCCCTGGAGGAGAAAGGGCTGCGCGAAGGGCGCCGCCGCGCGGAAGAAGCCCTGCGGGCCACGAACGAGAAGCTGCGGGCGCTGATCGAGGCCTCGCCCACCGCCATCGTTGTGGTGGACCCCCTGGGCGGCGTGCAGTTGTGGAACCCGGCCGCCGAGCGCCTCTTCGGCTGGACGGCGGAGGAAGCTCTCGGCCAGCGTCTGCCCTTCGTGCCCGCGGAGAAGCAGGAAGAGTCGCGGGCGCTCATGGAGCGCGTGCTGCGCGGGGAACCGTTCGCGGACATAGAGGTCGAGCGGCGGCGCAAGGACGGCTCTCGGGTTCAGGTCAGCCTCTCCACCGCGCCCCTGCACAATGGCGAGGGACGGGTGGTGGGTGTCGTGGGGGTCATTGCCGACATCACCGAGCGCAAGCGCGCCGAGGAGCAGTTGCGGGAGCTGTCGGGGCGGCTGCTGCGGGTGCAGGACGAGGAGCGGCGGCGGCTGGCGCGGGACCTGCACGACACGGTGGCGCAGGCGCTGGCGGCCATGGTGCTGAACCTGTCGCGCTTCCAGGAGCCGGAGTGGGTGCTCGACCCGCAGGTGGAGCGGGTGCTGGCGAGCTCGCTCGGCATCGCCAAGCAGTGCGCGCGGGAAGTGCGGACGCTGACGTATCTCTTGCACCCGCCGCTGCTGGAGGAGCTGGGCCTGGTGTCGGCGCTGCGCAGCTACGCCGAGGGCTTCACCGAGCGCAGCGGCATCCGGGTGGAGCTGGAGGCGCCGCCGGTGCAGGCGCGCTTTCCGGCGGAGGTGGAGCTGGCGCTCTTCCGGGTGGCGCAGGAGTCGCTGGCCAACGTCCACCGGCACTCGGGCAGTGCGCAGGCGCGTATCCGCTTGCGGACGGAGAACGGCGAGCTGCGGCTGGAGATCTGCGACGCCGGGCGCGGGGTCCTGCCGAGCGTGCTGGAGAAGTTCGAGCGGGGCGGGGCCGAGCTGGGCGTGGGGCTGGCGGGAATGCGGGAGCGTCTGCGTCAGCTCGGGGGGCGGCTGGAGGTTTGCCCCGAGAACCCCGGCACCACCGTCCGCGCCACCTTGCCGCTGCCTACTCCCTGACGCTACCTAAATGAACCCATCCTTCAAATCCCGAAGAGCTTGCCCCGAGCGGAGACGAGGGGTGGGCCGCCCTACGTGGCTATTCCGCCAGGTGCTCTAACTGGCGGAGCACATTCGCCAATTTCTTTCTACGGGCGGGATCGACCTCTTCGTCGAGTAGCCTTCGCATGAATTGCTTTGCGCATGATAGTGAAACATGAGGTGTCGCCACCCCAATGATTGGCTCCGCGATTTTCCACTGATCTCCAACTCGCGCTAGCTGGATTGCAACACTTATTGACTTAGCTCCGCGGTAGAATTCTTCGCCTCCGCCGATTTCGCCCAGCACGTGATATTGCACTTTGACAGTTGCAGAGTCTGCCTCTTGCTTTAGAGAAATCACCTGAAAAGACGAAACAATCACAACGCGGTCACCACCGCTCATAGGTTCTCTTGTGAGTTGGTGCTCAATGTCAATCTTGGGGTTGAACCAACCACAATCGAAATCCATCTGACAGTATTTCTTGACGACATCTTCGGGTGTGCTTGACGACTGCTCGGCATGCTGCGGCACAGGCGCTGGTGAGCAGTTTCCGTGGAAGAGGAAGGCAGCGATACAGATCGCGCACAGTCGAGCCTTAATCAAAGATGGTTCTACTGGTCGCATGGCACCCTGACCCTGAAGTAGCTTGGTGTCCCAAAGGCAGTTGCTGGGGCGCTAGAGGGGCTGCCCGGCTTCTTGTCTGTTCCCCGTGTTCCGTATACTGTGTTCGGTGAGTCCACAACAGGCGGGTGGCTCATGCTTGGCTCCCTTCTGCCGCGATGATA
>DATEUS010000214.1:0-6621 GCA_035282985.1 Candidatus Acidiferrales bacterium | reverse complement strand
AAGCAGAGCATCCGCCGGCGGCTGGAGCCCTTGCTCGCCGGCCTTGACCCCGAGCTCAAGTTTATCGAGGTCATTCTGGATTCCAGCCGGGAAAACCTGGGCGTGGTGGCGCAGAAGGATGACCAGCCGGTGATGCTGCGCTTGGATTTCGTCCGCTACGTCTCCATGCCGGAGGCCGAGCTGCGCGCTACCATCGTCCGCCAGCTCCAGGCCAAGGGCATCCTCCCCACGGCCTGAAGAGCGGACGGGCGTCGGGCTTCGGGTTATTAAGAAAACTGGCGGGGACGACGGGACTCGAACCCGCGACCTCTGCCGTGACAGGGCAGCGTTCTAACCAGCTGAACTACGTCCCCGCAGCTTGCCGGACACGCCACTGGTGGGCGATGTCCGATTCGAACGGACGACCTTCCCGGTGTAAACGGGATGCTCTACCGCTGAGCTAACCGCCCACCGCACAAACCATTCTAGCATGAGCCTGTTGGATTACGGAGATCGCCGTGGGTGTCGCAAAGCAGGGGTCGGGCAGCTTCCCTAGTCGACGGCGAAGGTTTCGCCTTTGAGGTCGTAGGCCATGATGATGAGGTTGTGGGCTTCGTTCTTGCGGTCGAGGACGTGGTCGGGGAGCTCGGCCACGCGCACGAAGCCTCCGAATATTGAACCTCGTCCTGCGTTGTGCTAGCGTGCCCCCAGAAGAGATCCCTCAGCATCTCGAAGGGAGAAAGCCCATGGACGTTTACCTCATCTGGATTTTCGCGGGAATGGGAACTATCGCGCTAATCGGAGTTTTCTGGCGAATGTCGAAGGGATTTGGCCCATTCAACCTGCGGGCTGTCGGGATCGTGCTCGTAGGGACTTTCTCCGCCTTGCTTGCGCTTCGCGACAGTCAATCCCTCACCGCTGCAATGGGAATTCTAGGAGCGATAGCCGGCTATCTCTTCGGCATAAGGGACAAGGATAAGCCCACCGGCTGACTGGCGGGAAACAGCGGGCCAAAGCTCCCATGAGCCCGGAGCCTTTACTTCGGTCATCTCAAAAACATCGCACATCGCACTCTGCCGGTTGATATGTCCACGGACGATGAGTATCATCTTCCACCCTGGGGGAGACAGCAGTGAAGCGTGAGGAAACCTTCCTGCGGATTTGGAGTCTCCTATCAATGGGAACAATCAGACGCAAGGAAGTGTGGGTTTCTAGGGTCGCGACAGAACGCGTGCTGCTTGTCTTTTTCCTTGTGTTCGGTGCATGCGTCGGTCTATTAGGTCAGCAGCAACCAAAGTTCCTGACACCTGCTGCACTGAAAGGACAGCAGCTTCGGGGTTCCATTGCTGTGCCCCGACTTGCGAAAGAGAGCAAGGAGAGCGCAGTTGGACTAAATGGGAGAACAACAGAAATTGGCTTTAGAGTTGACATTGTCGTACCTGGGGGACCAGCTGAACGCGGGGGCATTCGTCCCGGTGACGTCTTGTTAGCAATTGATGGCAAGTCCATGGCCCGTCTAAGTGAGGAAGAGTTCACGCAGTTAATCAAAACCAAAAGAGTTGGGGATGCCCTGGAAATCGACTATGTGAGGAATGGGCAGTTTCTGAGCACAACGCTCTTGACCGAGCCGACGGGCAAAGTCTACCAGGAAATGTTGCAGCATGAGTCGCAACTTCCGCCCGCCGTGAGTCAACTAGTCTTCAGCGGGGTAGAAGCAACTGTGGCCGTGTTCCTAATGCCCGAATCCCCCAACTATGTTTTCCTTCTTGTGTCACTGGGAAACAGGGATGGACCAGCATTTGTCGCAGATGATGCAAAAATGTTTGTCCTCGACGGCACTGGCCAACAGCTGCGACGAATCTCCCTAGACGAGGTTAGGTATTCGCTTGAGCTTTCGGTTTTCCACGACCGAAAGGGTCCGCCGCCGCCGCCCGGCTGGAGGGCGACACAGCCACCTCCGCAACGGACATACATAATAAAGGGGAGCGAGACCGGGAACTACAGATTGAGTGAGCTTGTCGTGAATCCTGTGACCGTTTGGATGCCACCGAAACCGTGGTCAATCACCGCCCCGGGGGGTGACTCTGTTCCTAATTGGGAGAGTGTGTACTTCAAGTGCCAATCTCCGGTTATTGCGGGAGGGCAATGTTGGGGCCAAATCATGTACTGGTCTGGTTCGGGGCGGGAACCTGAACCCCCTTTTAGGGTAGTTCTCTTTCTAGCCGACCCCAAGACCCAGAGGGAAGAACATGTCACGTTTGCGTTCGGTGACGGTGCCGAGAGCATAAGAGAACAAATGGCGAGTCTGCCAACCCCACTTACCCTCGAACAGGTTCTGAAACTCTTGGATGCGGGCGTGACGCCGACACGTATTGAGACAATTGTGAGAGAGCGGGGCGTGGCGTTCGAGTTGACGGGGGACGTCGAGCGGAAGCTGCGTGCGGCGGGCGCCACCGCGGAGCTGCTGCTTGCCATCGCCAAGGCGAAGAAATGAAAACCGCCCTCATCAAATCGTAGTGGGCCAAGGCTGCCCCTCTCCACTCAGATGGCCACTATTTATGTTGCCATCCTAGGGGTCCGCATAGGCCCGCTGCGCTACTAAAGCCCCTAGTTCGCTTGGGGAGTGTTGAAGCTCTCTGTCACAAGATATGCCCCCCAGAGCATGTTTCCGGTTTTTGTCAATTCTATCGGGGCTGACTCCCACGCGGCAATCGACCCCAGCCATCTTGGCGGAAGCCTAAACCTTTTGTGCCGTGAGAGGTCGCGGGTTCGAGTCCCGTCGTCCCCGCCAGTCCCTCTAGTCGACGGCGAAGGTTTCGCCCTTCAGGTCGTAGGCCATGATGATGAGGTTGTGGGCTTCATTCTTGCGGTCGAGGACGTGGTCGGGGAGCTCGGCCACGCGCACGAAGCCGATCTTTTCGAAGACGCGCTGCTGCTGTTCCTGCCCGGACATGAACTCGGCGTCGAGCTTGTCGAGGCCGATGTCAGTGCCGATCTCGATGAGCTCGGCCACAAGCGCCCGGGCGAGGCCGCGGCCGCGGAACTCGGGGTGCACCACCACGCGCACGTGCCCGATGTGGCTCATCCAGCCGCCCTTGGAGCGGTGCAGCGTGGCGTTGCCCACGATGCGCTCGCCCGCCACCGCTATCAGGGGGAAGACGGTGTCGAGGTCGAGCTTGCGGCACCAGGCTTCGATGAGCTTGGCGTCGGTGACGTCGTCGGCCAGGAACAGCCGGTCGGCCTCCGGCACCGCCTGGAAGAAATCGAGCAGCGCCGGCTGGTCGCGCGGCTCCAGCGGCCGCAGGGCGATCTCCAGGTTGCCGCCCACGGTGGCTTTCTTCGGGAAGCGGTCGCCGACGTAGTCTCGAAAGAGCATTACGACTCCCTCTCCGCCGGCGCGCGCTTGTAGCGGTGGGCGAGGCGGAGCTCGCGGCGCACGGCGGCTTCGCGGTAGCGGCGCCGCTCGTCTAACGTTTCGGGAACCACCGGCCGCACGCGCTTCGGCTGCCCGCGCTCGTCCAACGCCACGAAGGTGACGTAGGCCGAGCTGGTGTGGCGGCGCTCGCCGGTGAGGATGTCCTCGGAAAAAACCTTCACCCCCACTTCCATCGAGGTCTCGAAGACGCGGTTGACGGAGGACTTGAGCACGATGAGCTGGCCGACCCGGATGGCGTGGCGGAAGTCCAGGTAGTCCACCGCCACCGTGGCGGCGTAGCTGTTGGAGTGGCGATGGGCGGCGATGGCGGCGGTGATGTCCATCAGGTGCATCACGTGGCCGCCCAGCACGTTCCCCAGGGGATTCGCCTGGCTGGGCAGCACCACTTCGACGTACTCGGCCTGCGACTCGCGGACAGTCTTGCCCTTTCCGGCGGCGACGCCAGGTGGAGCCTTCGCGGCTTTCCGCTTCTTCGGTCCCATGCCTATTGGCCGATATCGACGATGCTGAAGGGGACTTCAAAAGACTCAAAGACGCCCGGCTCGACGCTCGGCAGCACCTTCACCAGGGGAAAATAGATGCGGGCGCCGACGCGGGTTTTTTCGCGGGCGAGGCGCAGGCCGCCGCCGACGTCTCCCCAGTCGCGCCACTCCCACGGGGTGGCTTTCTCCAGCGACGGGACGCCCTGTTTCTCTCGTTCTCCTTGCAGGAAGTAGGCCCAGCGCTCCATCAGGTGAGTGCGGCGGCTGACGTAAGCCCAGTAGTTGTCTCCGGGAGTCAAGCCCACCTGCTCGAAGCTGACGTGCAGCAGGTCGTACTTCTGCCCGTCCACTTCAGCCTCGCCGGCGTACTCGAGCTTCACCCCGGGGTCTTTGAGCTTCCACGGCATCAGCAGCCAGTAGCTGTCGTTGATGAAGCGGCCGTAGGCCTGGTCGAGGTATTTCTGCTCGTCCTCGTCGCGGGCGGGCTCGCCGTTGACCCGCACGCGCCCGGAACGGGTGTTGACGTTGAAAAGCACCGCCAGCTTCACTCCCTCGCGCGTGGTCCATTCCACCCGGTAGCGGCCCTGGTAGCGGTCCCAGAGATGGCGGACGTAGGCCACCTGCTGGCTCTCGCGCTCCACCACCCAGTCGAAGCGCAGGTAACGGGCCCGCTCCCAGGCCTCGGGCCCGCCCATGGCCTTCATCATTTCGTCGACGAGCGCCGCGGCCCGCGCGTCCACCGCCGACTGCGCCAGGGCGCTCGAGGCCAAGAGCACGAGCAGTCCAACGATGAACAGGAATCTCCGCATCGCATTCCTCTCCCGACGGAAGGGGTTATACTATACGCGCCGGTCAAGGGCATTGCAATCCGCGCTCGGAGGGACGGCATGGCGAAGTCGCGACTGGAAATGCTGGAAGAGTTCGTGCAGGAGAAACCGAACGACGCCTTCGCCCACTACGGCCTGGCGCTCGAGTACGTCAAGGCCGGCCGCGCCGACGACGCCCTGGCGCTCTTCCAGAAGCTCCTCAGCTTCAACCCCGACTACACCGCCGCCTATTACCAAGCGGGCGCGCTGCTGGGGAAGCTCGGCCGGGCCGACGAAGCCCGCTCCATGTTCCAGCGCGGCATCGAAGTGGCCGGGCGGAACGGCGACTTCCACACCAAGAGCGAACTCGAGCAGGCCCTGCACGACCTCCCCGCCTAGTGCCGTTCCAACTTATTTCGCCGAAAAAACATTTTGCCCAAAGCAGCCGAACTGGCCTTGGTCAATCGGGGGTCAGCGCCAAGTAGTTGGAACGGCACTAGCGGAAGATCCGCACCAGCATCCGGTCGGTGAAGCCCGGGAAGAGGGCGCGGACGCCCACGAACAGCCGCAGGAACCACGGCACGATGACCTCGCGCTTGCCGCCCCGCACCGCGCGCAGCGTGGCCCGCGCCACCTGCTCGGCAGAAATCCCCTGGTAGCGGCGCCGCTCCGGCCGGAAAACCCCCGGCAGGTTCTTGCCCTCGCGGTAGGCGGTGGCGTGGAAGGGGGTCTTGACGCGGCCGGGGCAGATGACCGCCACGCGCACGCCCTCCGCGGCCAGGTCCATGCGCAGCGAGTTGGAGAAGGCGTTCAGCGCGAACTTGCTGGCGCAGTAGCCGCCCATGTACGGCAGGGCCACCTTGCCGGCCACGGAGGAAATGTTCACGACCATCCCCTGCCGCTCTTTCAGGTACGGCAGGGCGGCGCGCGTCAGCCGCAGCGCCCCGAAGAAGTTCACCTCCCACATCTGCCGGAAGTGCTCCCAGTCGGTCTCTTCCAGGCGGCCCAGCAGGCCGATGCCGGCGTTGTTGACGAGGACGTCGACGCCGCCGAAGCGCTCCACCGTCCGCGCCACCAGCCGCTCGCACTGCGCCTGGTCGGCCACATCCGTGGGGACGGCCAGCGCCCGCTCTTCGCCCAGCTCGGCGGCGAGCGCCCGCAGCTTCTCGTCCGACCGCGCCGCCAGCGCGACCCGGGCGCCTTCGGCGACAAAAAGCCGCGCCAGCGCCTCCCCGATGCCGGACGATGCTCCCGTGATGATGGCGACGCGATTGGCGAGGTTCATGAGGCCCCCTTCCTGGCTGCGCTGCCTTTCTACTTTTCCCCTGCGGGCAAGTCAATCAGGAATCCGGTACTGTCCTAATTCGGGGGGAAGACGGTCGGGCATGTGCGCCTAGCCATCAGCGTTCAACCCGGTGGCTCCTGCCACCGGGGCCCAGCGGCGTCCCTCGGCTCGGCTCGGGATGAAGGAGCCGCTGGGTTGAACGAAATTAGGACACTGCAGGAATCCGCGCCTCCAACAAAGGGAGCGCAGTTCGACTATAATGGGGGCGGCGTTCGGGACCCGTCGGACAAAAGAGGACACGATGAGCCAGCCACGGACTCGGGGAGAGCTGCACAACTACCAGCCGCGCCGCGTCAAGGACGAGATGCGGGCGAACCTGCTCGGGAAGCTCGAGCGGGGCGAGGAGCTTTTCCCCGGCATCGTGGGCTACGAGGACAGCGTCACGCCCCAAATCGTCAACGCCATCCTTTCCCGGCACAACTTCATCCTGCTGGGGCTGCGCGGGCAGGCCAAGAGCCGGATCCTGCGCGCGCTCACGAACTTCCTGGACGAAGAGATTCCCGTCATTGCCGGCTGCGAAATCAACGACGACCCCTTCCAGCCGGTTTGCCGCGCCTGCCGGCTGCTGGTGGC
>DATEUS010000213.1:0-4771 GCA_035282985.1 Candidatus Acidiferrales bacterium | reverse complement strand
GCGAATCTGTGGCAGGCGGGCAGCCCTCAGCTTCTTGTTAGTCGTTGTCGCCTTGGCGGCGCCGGGGTGGGCGCAGGCGACCGAGATCCTCCCTCTCGATCAGATCAAGCCCGGGATGAAGGGTACGGCGCGGACGATTTTCGCCGGACAAGAAATCGAATCATTCGAGCTGGAAGTGCTGGGGGTGCTGCGCAACCTGGTCGGCCCGGGCCAGCACGTCATCCTGGTGCGGCTGCTGGGCGACAAAGTGAACTACACCGGCGTGGTCGCCGGGATGAGCGGCAGCCCGGTCACCATCGACGGCAAGCTGGTGGGAGCGCTCGCCTTCCGCTTCGGTGCCTTCACCAAAGAACCCATCGCCGGCATCACCCCTTTTGAAAGCATGGTGCGCGCCGCCGAAGAAGAATCGCCGGAGGAGACGGCTGAGACCCTCGCGCCGGTGCGGCGCTACCCGCTGCCGGAGGAGGTCCTGTCTGCTGCCGGCGTGCGTTCGGCCACCAATCCTTACCTGGTTCCGATGGAAACCCCGCTGACTTTTGTGGGCTTTCATCCGCAGGTGATTCGCCGCTTTTCGGACGAGCTGGCGCAGTATGGCCTGCTGGCCGTCCAGGGAGGCGGCACCGCCGAGCCCGGCCGCGGCGGCGCGCTCGAACCCGGCGGAGCGGTGGCCGCCGCTCTGGTAACCGGCGATATGACCGTGGCCGGTACCTGCACCATCACGCAGCGCGAGGGTGACCAACTCTACGCCTGCGGCCACACGCTACTGCAACTGGGCCGGGTGCGGCTGCCGATGGCGCGGGTCGACATCGTGGCCACGGTGCCGTCGGATTTGAGCTCCTTCAAGATTGCCAATATCGGCGAGGTGGTGGGCAGCTTCGAGCAAGACCGCTCCAGCGCCATTGTCGGTCGGGTGGGCCCGACCCCGACGATGATCCCGGTTGAGCTCACCCTGAGGCAGGGCGGCCGGGTGAACCAGTACCACTACGAAATCTTCCAGCACCCCAAGATTTCCCCGCTGCTGCTCAACCTGACGCTCTTCAACGGTCTCTTCAACAGCATTGAGGGCGGGATGGAGATGACCTACCGGGTCAAGGGCCGGCTGGCTCTGCGCGGTCACCCCGACGTGGTCCTGGACGACATGTTCAGCCCCACCGACACGGCCTTCCCCGACGCCTTCTTTGTCGTCAACAACATCGGCAGCAGCTTCAGCCGGGTCTTCACCAACCCCTTCGAAACTCCGGTGATTGAGGGCATCCAGTTGGAGGTCGAGCTGCTGCCGGACCGGCACGCCGCCAGCATCGAGAATGCCTGGAGCAACAAGAGCGAAGTGCGGGCCGGGGAGACCGTGGTGGTCAAGGTGGTTCTGCAACCCTACCGGGGCCAGCGGCTGGTGCGCGAGGTGCCGGTAACCATCCCGGCGCAGGCCGCCAAGGGAGACGTGCGCATCTTGGTGAGCGACGCCACCATGCTCAATGCCATCACACGCACCCTGCTTTTCGGTGCCAGCTTCGGGGGCAACTTCCCCTTCAGCCCGCGCGTCACCAGCCTGGCGCAGCTAATCAGTCTGCTCAACCGCGAGCGCCGCAACGATCGTCTCTACGTCACCGTGTTCCAGCGCGCTCCCACCCTGCTGGTGGAGGACAAGATTCTGCCCAGCGTGCCGTTGTCCCAGATCAACGTGCTCGACAATCAGTCCGCCTCGGTGCGCCCGGGCAGTTCGATGCTCTTTTATGAATCCATCCTCAACGAGGCCTCCGAGCCACTGGACCAGGTCATCACCGGCAGCCACTGGCTGCTCCTGACCGTGCGCTGAGCCCCGCGGGAGAGAATACCGATGCGCAAAATCCTGCTGCTTCTGTCCCTGGCCGCGCTGGCCCTGCCTGCCCTCGGCGAGACCACCCGCTTCTGGCGCCAGGAAACCTTCACTGATTTCGACAAAGGAACGGCCCACGGCGTGGCCCTGCGCAGCGACGGCGAACTCCGGCTCGCCCCCCACTTCGGCGAAGTGGCCGACCCCAACTTGGAGTTCCTGTGGACCGTGGCTGGCGACGGCCGGGGCAATCTCTACCTGGGCGGAGGCAGCCCCGCGAAGGTGGTGAGAGTCGACGCCGCGGGGAACAGCACCCTGGTCCTGGAGTCCAAAGAGTTGGAAGTGCACGCCCTGGTGGCCGATCCCAAGACCGGCACGCTCTATGCGGCCACTTCGCCCGACGGCAGCGTTTACCAGATCCCGCGCGAGGGCGAGCCGAGCGTGCTCTTCGCCCCGCAGAGCAAGTACCTGTGGGACCTAGTGCGCCACCCCGACGGCACCCTCTATCTGGCCACGGGGGACAAGGGCGAAATCTTCCGCATTACCCCCGACGGTAAGGGCGAGGTTTTCTTCACCAGCGTGGAGACCCATGTGCGCGCGCTGGCGCTCGACGCCGCCGGCACCCTCTACGCCGGCACCGAGCCCAACGGCCTGGTGCTGCGCATCTCCCCGCGCGGAGAGGGATTCGTCCTCTACGAAACCGACCGCAAGGAAGTGACGGCTCTCCGCTTTGGGCCCAAGGGAGACCTCTACGTGGCCGCCATCGGCCAGAAGCTTGAAGCGCCCGGCTTCCCCACTCCGACACCGACGCCGATGCTGCCCACCCAGCAGGCTCAAGCGGTGCAGGCGACAGTGACGGTGACAGCCACGGGGCCGGTTATGCCTACGCCCCGGCTCCCGTTTTTGGCCGCAGGCGGCAGCGACATCTATCGCATCGCGCCCGACGGCTACCCGGAGGTGCTGTGGTCCTCTCCCGCCGAGCTGGTCTATTCGCTCGCCTTCGATCCCCAGGGTCGTCTGCTGGCCGGCACCGGCAATGAGGGCAAGCTGATGGCCATTGACTCGCCCATCCTCTCCACCAACCTGGTGCAGTCCTCGAGCCAGCAGATCACCTCCCTGCTCGGCACCGGCAATGGCCGCATCTACGTCGGCACCGCCAATCCGGGCAAGCTCTTCGTCCTCGGGCCAGAGCTGGAAACAGAAGGCACATTCGAGTCTGACGTGTTCGACGCCCAAATCTTCTCCCAGTGGGGACGTATTTCTTGGCAGACCCGCACCCCGGCCCCCGCCGGCAGCCTTACTCTCTTCACCCGCACCGGCAACACCTCCGACCCACAGAAGAACTGGAGCCCGTGGTCGGAGGCGTACACCGAGGCGAAAGGCGTTCGGGTGACCAGTCCGTCGGCGCGCTTTATCCAATGGAAGGCAGTGCTACGCACCGTGGACTCCAGCACACCCGGCCTCTCCGGGGTCTCCGTCGCCTACCTGCGTCGCAACATTGCTCCGGCTGTAGAGAAGATCATCGTGCAGGCACCCGGCGTGAGCGTGCGCGGCCTGCCCCGGCCCCCGCAGCAGATGGAGCCGGCGCAACTCGACCTGCCGCCGCCCTCGAACCGCCAGACGCGCAGCGGCAACGTGGTCAACTACCCGCAGCCGCCGCAGAATCAGCCGCGGATTGAGCCACCCCCACAGGGCCTGACCGAGCCCGGGATGCGCAGCGTGATCTGGAGCGCCGACGACGACAACGACGACGAACTGGTGTTCAGCGTTTACTACCGGGGCGAGGGCGAGAGCCGCTGGAAGCTGATGGCGGAGGATCTGAGCGACAAGTTCTACAGTTGGGACGCCGCCACGCTGGCCGACGGCGCTTACACCCTCAAGGTGTTGGCCTCCGACGCCCCCGCCAATCCTCCCGCCCTGGCCTTGAGCGGCGAGAACATCAGCGACCGCTTTGAGGTGGACAATACGCCCCCGCAAATCGAGGAGCTAAAGGCGGAGCCTCGCAGCCGCGGGGTGGAGGTGAGCTTCGTGGCCCGCGACACTTACAGTCCACTAAAGAAGGCGGAGTATTCAGTCAACGCGGGCGAATGGAAGCTGCTGTTCCCCTTGAGCGGCACCACCGATGCCCGCGAGCATCGCTACCAGTTTCAGTTGGAGGAGATGGAGGCGGGCGAGCACACGGTGGTCGTCCGGGTCTACGATCGTTTCGACAACCCCGTACTGGCCAAGGCTACGTTCACGTCCAAGTAGCCGCAACGGCCTCAGGCCACCTTAGCCCGGCGGCGCTTGGCGATGGCTTCCTGCAAGAGTTGATGGACGGTGTCGAGCGACATCGTCGGCCGCACCACCTGGAAAGTTCCGTGGGCGAGTTCGTCGTAGAGATACTCTTCGCTCTCCGGCTCGACGAACAGCAGCACCGCCAGATGCACCGACCGCTGGCAGATCTCACGCAGCAGCCGGCACTCGGCCGTGTAGGCGGGCGCGGCCTCGCACACCACGGCATCCACTGAGGTGTTTTCCAGGAGGATGCCGGCCTCATACGGGTCAGTGGCATAAACCAGCCGGTATCCGTGGCGTCGCTTCAACTCCTCCATTGCCCAGCGCAGGGCTGGACCCGGGCCAACCACCATAACGGCGGGAGATCTTTCCAGCATCGCAACCTCCCCGGGGCAAGGCAGGCAGACTGACCTGCCCACACCTTCTCGCTCTAGACCGCTGCACGCCGGGTGCCAACCCCGGCCATCACTCCTGGACCCCTAGCGACGGCGCCGAAACTCTTGAAAAGCTTACTAACTTACGCTGTGCAAGCAAGATTGCGGAGACTCTACCACATGGGCTTCCCCGCACTTTTCGCTGCTGCCCGGGTCAGTCCAGCGGTCAGATTGGCAATGGGTCAGGACACGCTGTCCATAGCGTCATGTCCCCCAGCCCGGAGAGCTTTGCCAGGACCGTGGCGACGCG
>DATEUS010000212.1:0-5197 GCA_035282985.1 Candidatus Acidiferrales bacterium | reverse complement strand
TGGCTTTTCCATGATCATTACAATCTCCACCGAGCCGAACATCTGCTCTTTTTGCATCATCGTGCTGGGAAGGAGACGGAAGCCCCGGGCAGCAGCTTGGTTCAGTTCCTTCTGCATGGTGGAGGTCTTGGTGGTGGCCAGCAAGAAGTACTCGTAAGTGTCGGGCGGGGTGGCCACGCTCTCCAGCAGCAGAGCCATCTCGGTTCCGCTGGTGCGCGAGCCCGCAATGATGCGGTAGCCGGCCGCCGCGGCTTGGCTTAGCTCCTTCTGCATACTGGAGGTTTTCTGGGTGGCCAGCAGCAGGTAGTGTTGTGTGAGGTCGAGCTCACCGGCCGCTGTCGCCAGCGGAAGCAGGAAAACAACAAGGCCGATGACCGCGATCAATCTTGGTGTCATGGCTGATTCTCCTTCGCCGATGCCTCCCCAGCCTGCGCAGGGCTTCACCTCGGGAAGCCTTGTGGGTATGTCTGATGGTGTGAACTGCTCCTCCAGAACGCTGCCTAAATTCTGCGCGCCCTGCGGCTGGGAAGTCAAGGCGCGCCCCTCGGGGTCGAAAGACTAACAACAGCGAGAGGGCCGCGAGTACTTCCGTTCCACGCGCCGGCGATAGAACTCCTCAGCCGAGAGCAAGCCGTCCCCTGCATCCTCTTCCCGCTGGCGTTGGAGGTAAAGCTCGTAGGCGTTGTCGCCGCTCACGTCGCGAATCCAGTGCCACACACGGGAAAAGACGAAAAGCGAAACTCGAAAAGCGAAAAGCGGGAGAGAGCCAATCCACGGCCAATCAGCCCCGAGTTTCGAATTTCTCGTTTCGAGTTTCGTCTTTCTCATCGTTCAGTCACCTTCCGCGAACTGCGTCGCCACGTACGGTGTCTCCTGCAAGTCGGCTACACGCTGACCGCTGAGCAGACGCAGCCACTCCCAGGCGGCCGAGCCCACCACGATCAGCACCAGGCTGGCCAGCAGCGCTGTCACGCCGGCGTTCAACTGGTCGTTAAGAATCAGCCGCTGCGTTTCCGCCACCTGCGCCGCCGGAATCAAGCCGCTGGCAAGCTGCTGGCTCAGTTCTCGGGCGTGCGCCAAGAAGCCCACGCGCGGCAGGGGCGAGAAGATTTTCTGGAAGCTCGCCGTCATGGTCACCGCCACCAGCCAGACTGCAGGCGCCAGCGTCACCCACACATAGCGCAGTGTGTCCATCTTGATCAGGATGGTGGTCATCACCACCAGCGCCACCGTGGCCAGCAACTGGTTGGCGATGCCGAAGAGCGGCCAGAGTGAATTGATCCCGCCCAGCGGGTCCTTCACCCCCTGGTAGAGGAAGTGGCCCCAGGCGCCGACGATGAGCGCGCTGGTGATGAGGATGCTCGGATACCAGCCCGTCCGCCCCAGCGGCTTGCTGAAGTGCCCCAGCAGGTCCTGCAGCATGAAGCGGCCCACGCGCGTGCCGGCGTCGAGCACGGTCAGGATGAACAGGGCCTCGAACATGATGGCGAAGTGGTACCACACCGCCAGCAGCGCCTCGCCCCCGAGGGTGTTGCTGAAAATCTGTGCCATCCCCACCGCCAGCGAAGGCGCGCCCCCGGCGCGGTTCAGCAGCGTCTCCTCTCCCACCAGCCGCGCTAGGTTCTCCATCGTGGCCGCGCTCACCGGAAAGCCCCACGAACTGATGGTGGCGGTGGCCGCCTCGGCGGTCGCCCCCACCACGCCTGCCGGGCTGTTGATGGCGAAGTAAACCCCCGGCTGCAGCACGCAGGCGGCAATCATGGCCATGATGCCGACGAAACTCTCCAGCAGCATCGAGCCGTAGCCGATCATGCGGGCGTGGGTCTCGCGCGTGATCATCTTGGGCGTGGTGCCCGACGAAATCAGCGAGTGGAAACCGCTCACCGCCCCGCAGGCGATGGTGATGAAGCAGAACGGAAAAATCCCGCCGGCGAAGATGGGGCCAGTGCCGTCGGCGAAGCGCGTCAGCGCCGGCATGTGCACTTCGGGACGAACGAAAAGAATGCCGCCCGCCAGAATGAAAACCACACCCAGCTTGATGAAGGCGCTCAGGTAGTCGCGCGGCGCCAGCAGCAACCACACCGGCAGCGCCGAAGCCGCGAAACCGTAGATGATGATGGCGAGGGCCAGCGCCGTCCCCGAGAGCGTGAACGCCGCCGACCAGCTCGGCGAAGCCGCCACCCACTGCCCTGCCACCACCGCAAAGACCACCAGGGCCACGCCGATAGCCGTCGCTTCCAGCACCCGGCCCGGCCGCCAGAAACGCAGGTAGAGACCCATCAGGACGGCGATAGGGATGGTCATGGCCAGAGTGAAAGTTCCCCACGGGCTGGCCTTGAGCGCGTTCACTACCACCAGCGCCACCGCCGCCAGCAGAATAATCATGATGGCCAGCACCGCGAACAGCGCCACCATTCCGCTCAGCTTGCTCACTTC
Organism: Candidatus Acidiferrales bacterium; assembly: GCA_035282985.1. Lineage (GTDB taxonomy): Bacteria > Acidobacteriota > Terriglobia > Acidiferrales > 2-02-FULL-67-57 > DATEUS01. The sequence goes on along the minus strand of DATEUS010000212.1, from coordinate 2,761 downwards.
TTCCCGCGCCATCTGTCCCAGCGACTTGCCGTTGCGCCGGATGGAGCCGAACAACACGATGAAGTCCTGCACGCAGCCGCCCAGCACTGCGCCCACGATCAGCCACAGCGTGCCGGGCAGATAGCCGAACTGCGCCGCCAGCGTCGGTCCGATCAGCGGTCCCGGACCAGCAATAGCGGCGAAGTGATGCCCCATCAGCACCCACTTGTTGGTGGGAACGAAGTCGCGTCCGTCCTCAAGCCGCTCGGCGGGTGTGGCGCGGCTCTCATCCAATGCCAAGACCCGCGCTGCCACGAAGGCACTGTAGAAGCGGTAGCCGACCAGGTAGCAACAGACAGCGGCCACGATGAACCAGGTAGCGTTGATGGGCTCCGCGCGCTCGAGCGCAATCGCGCCCAGTCCCGCCGCCCCCGCCAGCGCAATCCCCACCCACAGCAGAATGCTCAGTAACTTTCTCACCGTGTGTTGCCCTGGTTCGACCTCGGCCCGCCGGTGGTCTTGAAAGGTTGGGGTTGTTGGAAGGATGGTGTCAGTGGGCTGCCGAACATTCATCGCTCTCAGCGCGGTGCGAAAAAGATAGCAACCGCTTTCTCCACTGTCAACGAACTGCTTTTCGCCGCGGCGGGCATCATCGCCGCACTGTAAAGAGATGGAAGCTAGGTCTTCACCTGGTTGCGGCCGGCCTTTTTTGCCCGGTAGAGCGCTTTGTCGGCGGCCTGAACCACCTGCTCCGGTGTCGGATAGCGAGCACTGGCTTCCGCCACACCGATGCTCACTGTCACCGAGACTTCCCTTCGCGGCCCCGTAGATGCCCGCGCCTCGGCGGGCCTCTTGCGGGGCCGGCCCGGCGCGCGCAGGGCAAAGCGCGAATCCTGAATCTCCCGCCGGAGCGCCTCCAGGTGCGGCAAGGCTTCCCGGACACCCTTCCCCGCGAATAGGACGGAGAACTCCTCGCCGCCATAGCGAAAGGCGCGCCCGCCACCCGACACGCGCTCCAGCTTCGAGCCGACCATGCGCAGCACCTGGTCGCCGGCCTTGTGGCCGTAGGTATCGTTGAACTTCTTGAAGTGGTCGACGTCCACCATCGCCACCGCGTATTCCTCGCCCAACTGCGTGAGCGCCTCGTTGAGCGCCCGCCGCGTGGGCAACCGCGTCAGTTCGTCCCGGTAGGCCAGCCGGAACGAGGCTTCCACCACCGACACGCCGAGGATAAGCCCCGCTGCCGCCAGGTAAACCGTAGTCACAGTGCCCGCCGCACCCTGGTTCAGAGCCAGGAACGCCGCCAGCAGCGCCCACAGAAAGCCGTGGTCGGTTGCCCGCCGTCCGAAGGCCGCCAGAAAAGCGAAGAAAATCAAGCCCAGCAAGAAAGCCAACTGCGCCAACTGCGGCACCGGCGTCCAACCCACAAGCCACGGTTCGCCAAAGGAGTGCCCCAGCACACGGGCTGTCCAGACCGGCGCCCACCAAGCCAGCACAGCCACCAGCAGCAGCTGGCCCCCAAGCAGGCCGAGGCCCAGCGCCGCCCGTCGCAGCCACGTGCCCTGCTCCGGCAGGAGCGAGAACAGTCCCAGGTTGACCGGCAGCAGCAGGGCCACGGCTGCGAACACCGGCTGCCCGGGCTGGACGGTGACTGCCGCCCCGGCAGCGAAGCGCGCCAGCCCTGCCTCGCTCAGCGCCACTGCTAGCAGCGCGAACACCATCCCGCTGCGATTGAACCGCCAGGCAAGCAGAATCCCCGCCCCGAAAACCGCATAGGGATAACCGTGCGCCGCGGCCGCCACCGTCTCCGCAGGGGCCCAGTGCAAAAACGCCACTGCTGCCAGCAGAAGCAAACCACCGGGCAGGGTCAGCACGCGCAGCAGTCGGAGGAGTGAAGGCGTCAAGGAGGTCAACGCGCCAAGAGCAGGCGCAAGTCGCGCAAGTTGTTCTGCTGCGGTCCGATGAGGATGGCGTCGTCGAGCGGCTGGAAGAAACGGAAGGAGTCGCTGCGGCGGAAGTAGTCCTGCGGGTCGAGCCCCTTCTCGCGGGCGCGCGTCAATGTCTCGCCGTCAGCGACAGCGCCGGCGGCGGGGCTGTTGCCGTCAATGCCGTCCGTGCCCGCGCTCAGCACCGCCCGCTCCCGGCCGGCGATCTTCTCCACGCAGTGCAAAACGAAGGTCTGGTTGCGCCCGCCCTGGCCGTCGCCGGTTACCTTAACCAGGATCTCTCCGCCCGAGATCAGCGCCACCGGCTGCCCGGGATTCTGCTTCTGCATCTCTTCCAGCCGCCCGAACAAAAACTCAGCCGCGCGTGGCAACTCCCAGTCATCGCAGCACATTTCGCACTCGACCAGAAAGCCGCGCGCCCCTGCCGCCCGATGCGCCGCGTGTAGGACGTCGTGGTTACTGAGTACAACAAAGGTTTGCGAGCGCCGGAAAGCCTCCGCCCCTTCTTTGGGTGTCTCCCGCAGCTTTTTCTTCTGGAACAGATCTCGAACGGCCGATGGAAACTTCCCCAGCAACTTGTAGCGCGCCACCACTTCGTAGCAGGTCTCCACCGTGGACGGGTCGGGGAGCGTGGGCCCGGAGGCAATGGTCGCCGGCCGCCCTTCCGGCACGTCGGAGAGCAGGAAGGTCACCTTGTGCGCCTGCGGCGCGCCCTCGGCGAGCCGGCCACCCTTGATGGCCGAGAGGTGCTTGCGAATGGCGTTGATTTCGTCAATCGAAGCTCCGCAGCCCACCAGCAGCCGATTCAGCTTCTGCATGTCGTCAAGTGAAAGGGA
>DATEUS010000211.1:0-3209 GCA_035282985.1 Candidatus Acidiferrales bacterium | reverse complement strand
GAACCGACAGGGGCGGCCACCGTCTTCCAGGTGCAGGCACTGAGCCACGATGGTCTCCTCGGTCCTTTCGGGCGATGGTAACACGAACCCTCGCGCCTCTCGAACTAGCCTGGAGCTGCTGTTTAGCGCTTGTTGTGACGCCGCCGCCCTTGCTATAGTTCGGTAGCGTTCATTCTTGGACCCGGGAAGCGATGTCCACAGCCGAGAAGGCCGCCGGCGCCGGCCTGGAAGGTTATTCACCCTCGCTGGCCTTTACGCAGCTGGCCGTAGGGGTCGACAATCTTCGCTACGACGTTTTTCTCAGTCCGCGCTGGCAGCAGCAGGCTCGGCAGTTCCTCTTTGAGCAGACGCTGCACTACTCCCAGCCTTACCTGCGCAGCCTGTTTCCCAGCGATGTTCGTCGTCGCAGCACCGTCGCCAGTGAGTTCAAGTTGGCGTTGGGCCAGCTTCTGCGGGAGGCCCTCCACCGCGCCAAGGACCAGAGCAACATTGAGCTCGACCTGCTGGCGCGGCTCGGCCTCATCCTGTGGTTGCTGGAGGAGATGCAGTACCAGTTCTCCCAACTGGCCATCAGTTGCCGAGAGCAGGTGGAAAAACAAGGCAGCGACCTGGCTCCGGGAAGCATGACCGCTTTCGTCCTGCAGTCGAAGGTGGCGGACTTCCAGTCCAACAAGCGCCACATCCTGAACGCGGTGGGTGAGAAGCTCTTCCAGGTATTCGAGGAGCTCGAGGAGAACAGCCTGCAGCCGGCCCGGGCGGCTCTCTTCGGGTCGGCCTTCCCGGACTTCTATCAGGTGGTCCGTAACCGGCTGGTGTTTCTCGACAACCCCAACGACTCTGCCCTCAGTTTGGAACACTACGTGATGCTGGGCCACTTCCGGGGTGACCTCGATGAGGAGGAGCGCGTTTGCGAAGTGATGGCGCAGCTCCTCCGCGAGCAAGGCCTGGGGCTCCCGCAAGGCGAGGAGCTGGTCGGTCTGGAGCGGCAACGCCAGAAGACCATCGAAGAGCTGCAGGAGGTGAATCGTCGCCTGCGGGAAATCGACGCGCAGGCGGGAGACAGCACGCTGGTGGCAACTGGCAGCCGCCGCCATCTGCGCTGGCTCGATAGCTGGTCCACCCGGGAGCGTGCCGTGGCCAGCCCGGCCTCCCGCGAGCGCCAGGCGCGAGAGCTGGAGAAGAAACGGCAGAAGCTGGCTGCGGCCGTGGACGAGGTTGAGGGCAAAGTTGCTTTCCTTCACCAGCAGGATGAAAAACGGCTGGCGGAGGCGTTAAGCAATCCGGCCAACGCCGAGCGCCTCTTCGGCAGCCTCTCCCCCACCGGCACCGCCGCGCCGCGCACACCGGCGCAGGACTTGCTGTTGCGGCAGTTGCACGCGCGCCTGGACCAGGCCGACATGCTGAAGTACATCCTGGCTGGCTATCACCTGAAGCCGCTCTACAAGGAGTTCTGCCCACCCCTGAACCCGCAGCAGCTCAAGTATGCCGTCGCCAGCCGCCGTGGCTGGGTGGAGTTTGAGGCTTTGCTCGATCAGTTTCCGGCCCAGAACCTGCCGGTGGAGAAGCTGGAGGAGCTTTCCCGCCGCCTGCGGCGTCTCAGTCGCGCCGATGCCGAGGCCATCCTGGTGCGGTTCGCCCGCGACCTGATGCGGCTGCGCCGCGACAAGATCCACCAGCAGCACCTGACCCGCTTGTTCGAGAAAATCTATCTGGTGACGGAGGAGAAGACCCGGCGCCTCTCGCAGATGAACCGCACTCTGTACGAGTTCTTGCTGCCCGACGAGGGCGAGATGCGCGAGGAACAGGTGCTGACGCATGTGGTCATCAAGGCGGACGTGCGCGACTCCACCGGCATCACCGACGAGCTGCTCCGTCGCGGACTCAACCCCGCCTCGCACCTGAGCCTCAATTTCTACGAGCCGGTGCGGAAATTGATGGCGCGCTATTCGGCCTCGAAGATCTTCATCGAGGGCGACGCTCTGATCCTCGGCATTTACGAGACCGAGGTGAACCGCGCCTCCCAGCGTCCGGTGGCCAAGGCCTGCCTGCTGGCCAAGGAAATCGTCGAGGTCTGCCAGGTCTACAACCAGCGCGCCCGCGAGAACGACTTGCCGGTGCTGGAGCTGGGGCTGGGAATTGCTTACCATCCCGCGCCGCCCCATTATTGGGAGGACGGCGAGTCGCGCATCATGATCTCCGCCGCCCTCAACGCTTCCGACCGACTGGCCAGTTGCAGTCGGCTGGCGCGAAGACTGGTGGGCGGCGACCACACCCAATTCCGCGTGTTCCAGTTCCAAGCCTACCCGGCCCTCGGCGGTGCCGCGGAGGAGGACGAAGAGGCGCTGATCCGATACAACCTGATGGGCGTGGCCTTGAGCCAAGCGGGCTTCCAGAAGCTCCAGCAGGAGATTTCTCTCAGCCCCATCCGGATGAGCGCCGACCTGATGGGGCAGCGGGAATCGATCACCCTCCACGGGGGCACGGTGCCCCTGGGGACCAGCTTCGAGAAGCTCATCATCCGCGAGGCGCGTGTGCCGCGGATACTTTTCCCCGGAGGCCATCTGCAGGAGTGGACCTCGCGGGTCTACTACGAAGTGTGTGTCGACCCCCGGCTTTATGCGGAGCCGCCGACCCCGTCTTGAGTCCCGGCCGCGCTATAATGGCAGGACCGGCGGAGGGGTGCAGGCTCCGGTGATTCTCCCGGCCTTCAAAGCCGGTGGTCCTTCGGTAGTCGCCGGGGGACGATGGGTTCGACTCCCATACCCTTCCGCCACCCTTGTCCTTGAGTCGACACAAGAAGAAGAAAAAGCCGGCCTATGACCCGGGCACCCAGGCCCGGCGGCTGGCCCGCGCCCTGTTGGGCACAGCGCCCGGCGAACGCGTGATTCCTTCCAAGAAGAAAAAACAGTCCAAGCACAGGAAGCGGGAGCTGGAGCACGAGTCGGAGGATTAGCCTGCGGTAGGAGCCGTTTCCTGGCTGCTGCCGGCCTTTGAGTCCCCGCCGGGGACTAGTTGCGCGACCCTCAACCCGGTTTGTAGTCGGGCACTACCTCGCCGGGCCGGAACACGGTGATGGGCTTGCCGCTGCACCGGCTGAGCTCGGCAGCTACCGCTTCGAGGTCTTTGCGGCTGAAGCCGACGCTGCTCAACCCGATGGCACCGTCGGGCTTGACCAGAAACAGCGTGGGCACATTGGCCAGGCCGTACTG
>DATEUS010000210.1:0-3473 GCA_035282985.1 Candidatus Acidiferrales bacterium | reverse complement strand
ATCTGCGAAGCCGGGTCACCGCCGAAGAAGCAGACGCAAAAAGTCTCCGCATTGGCGGCATCAGCCAGTTCGGCGGCGCTCAGGCCGCGCTCGCGCAGGGGCGAGACGCCCCGAAAGTGCCAGTTCTGGCAGAACAGGCAGTTGAGCGTGCAACTGGCATAGAAGACGGCGAGGTTGTGCCGGTCGGTTTGCCGGCGGCCAGGGCAGACCCAGTCAGCCACACAGTTGGTGGGCAGTGGGTCACGGTACCAATGCAGGATGCCCCGTCGCGATGTGCCACCGAGATGCACCAAGCGTCCCCGGTTGGCGGTGCGCAAGCCGCAGTAGCCGCGCTCCCCCGGCCCCAGCCGACACTCGCGCGCGCATAACGGACAGGCCACTCCCCCGGCGGTCTGCGGCGGGGAGGTGGGCAGCCCGAATGTCCGCCGTGTCTCCCCGTGTACAGAAGCAGCGATGGCCAGCGCACGTTCCGGGCAGGTTCGAATGCAGTCGCCGCAGACGCCGAGCGCCGCGCTGGTCAGACGCGACCGGCGAAGACAGACAGCACACAGTGGCTCGGGCGGGTTGGAGGGTGCGGGCCTGCTGACGAAACGCATGGGCGCTACGTGCGCGGCATCGGGCGCGGAGGGCGCCGCGCTCAGCCTGCTGGGACAGCTCAGAGCTTGTAGCCGATCTGCCGCAAGAACTCCTTGCGGTGTGTTACGTCCTCCGGCCCCTCAACACCTTTGGGGGCGTACCCATCAATCACACCGAGAACTCCGCGCCCTTGCTCGGTCTGAGCGACGATCACCTCAACCGGATTGGCGGTGGCACAGTAAATCGAGCACACCTCGAAACAATCCTTGATCCGTCCCAACACGTTGACCGGATAGGCCTGCCGCAGCAGGACCACAAACAGGTGCCCGGCCCCGATGGCTTGCGCGTTTTCCACCGCCGCCTGGCGCAACTCGTCGTCGTTCGACTCCACGCGTACCAGGCAGGGGCCGGAAGCCTCGTTAAAGGCAATGGCAAACTTGACCCCAGGAACGGTGTTGACCATTACTTCGTAGAGGTCTTCCACCGTCTTGATAAAGTGCGTCTGCCCCAGAATCAGGTTGGCATTGTCGGGGATTCGCATGCGCACGGTTGTCAGTTCCATTCGTCACCCTCACACCGGCACGGCAGGCGTACTCAGTTTATCGGGAAAAACGCGCAGAGGCCAAAGGATTGGTGGACCTGGCGGGATTCGAACCCTGCCTGCGGCAGGCAGGCCGCGACCTCGGCCACTCTCGCCGCAGCCTGGGCCTCTGGCTTTGCCAGATGACGCACGCCAGGGAGAAACAGACGCGGTTGGTGGACCTGGCGGGATTCGAACCCGCGACCTCTTCGATGCCATCGAAGCGCGCTCCCAACTGCGCCACAGGCCCACCGGCGAGAGAGTCTATTGTTAGCGATTGGTTGCGAGTTTGTCAACGCAGGCGAGCAGCCAGGAGTCGGCTACGATTTCGTCGTGGGCGCGGGTGAACTCCGACAGGAGCTGCGGATCGAGCCAACCCTGGCCGGCTTCGCGCTCCATCTGCTTGACTGCCTCCGAGGCGCTGAAAGCAGGCTTATAGGGCCGCGCGGTGCGCAGAGCGTCGTAGATGTCCACCATTTGCAGGACACGGGCCAGCAGCGGAATGGCGTCGCTCTTCAAGCCGTCCGGATAGCCGCTGCCGTCCCAGCGCTCGTGGTGGGAGCGGATAATGGGGAGCACCAGGGCGAGCGAGCGCAGGCGCCGGCAGATCTCTTCGCCAACGAGCGTGTGCCGCCGCATCACCACCCACTCTTCTTCGCTCAGGCGGGCGGGCTTGAGAAGGATGGCGTCGGGCACCGCCACTTTGCCGACATCGTGCAGGTAGCCGCCGCGGCGCAAGGCCTGCAAGGAATCCCCCGGCAGACCGAGGCACCGGCCCAGGCGAACCCCCATGCGGGCCAGGCGTTCGCAGTGGTCGCCGGTGTGCGGGTCGCGGGACTCCACCGCCTGAGCCAGCGTAAGCAGGGTGGTCTCTGCCGATTCCAGATCGTCGGTAAAGCGCTTCAGGCGCAAGAGGGCCTTGGCCCGGGCCAGCAGCTCGACCTTGCTGAAAGGCTTGTTGAGGAAGTCGTCGGCCCCGGCCTCGATGGCACTCACCTTTTCCTCTTCGCCGCGGACGCCGGTGATCATCACCACGGGGATGAGCCGGGTGGCCGGGTCGTTTTTCAGTTGGGCGCAGACACTCAGGCCGTCCATCTCCGGCATCACCACATCGAGGAGAATCAGGTCTGGAGGTTGCGCCTGGACGCACTCCAGCGCCTGGCGGCCGTTGTTTGCCTCGGAGATTTCGCACCCCAAGGGCTCCATCAGCAGACGCAGCAGGCGGACGTTGTCGGGAATGTCATCCACAATCAGCACCCGGGGCGGCGCGGAGGTTGACACCGCAGTTGGCGCCGGACGGTCAGCCACGCTGCTAGGAGTTCTCGCCGGCGCTAACCGCGGCGTGGGGGTGTCCAACCTGCCAGGGCTAACCGCCTGAGCGGTCCGCTCATGAAAAGATTCCGGCATGCTTTTGCTGACTCCTCGACCCTAAGAGCAGCCGGGTATAATGAGAGTTCTACACCCGCGGATTTCTCCGTCTTGGAGCATTGCAATTTCCGCGCCATTGCGCGGCCGAGCTAGCCGGCTGGAAAAAAACAGGTTTGCGTGGCCGGCAGTTTCTGCCAGCCTGGATGGTTTCCCATTACGGGAGAGATTCCGCTCCTGGGTCGAAAAGAGGAAGCGTCAAATCTCTGGATAGAGGTCAAAAAAAGCGGAGACGCTCTGGCTGAATTGGGCCTGGATATCTTCCAGCGAGCCCTCAAGCAGATGGAGGGTGATGCGGGCGGTGCGACCGTCCTTGAGCACGACCGTGGCCTCGCGCACTTCCTGAAGGTCGTCAACGGGAAACAAGCGCATGCCGTAGACCAGAGCCAGCTTTGCCATTGGATCCCTCCTCGCCCGCTACTCGCTCACTGTCTCACCAGCATCCAAGTGGACTATCAGGAGACCCACTCAAAGCGCGGTAGTGAGCGACCCCACTCACCGGGCAACCGACCCTTGCTCCTGCCCCGCTTTTTTCCCGTCAGCTCTCAAACGCCCGACGGAAGTCCGGCCGACACAGGAAATCAGACTGCAAAAGGGAGGGTCAGCGCGCCTCAATGGGACGCGCAGTGACGCCAAAGCGGAAACGAGTCCGCGGTACGCCGCGCCCCCAGCGATTCAACTCCCAGCGGGCGCGGATGAACTTGACCTCGGGATTGCGGCCGAGGTCGAGCGCCATTCGGGTCGAGCCCCGGTAGAAGCGCTGCGGGAACTTGAGCAGCGGCATCGCGCCCCAGTCCTGGCCGTCGGCCGAGCCCCAGAGGGAGAGCTCGAGCGACTCCTGCTCGATGGTTTCGGTGATCTCCATCTCCAAGACGAAGAGGCGCGGGCCAGA
>DATEUS010000209.1:0-4401 GCA_035282985.1 Candidatus Acidiferrales bacterium | reverse complement strand
CGTGAACGGCTGGTTGAAGGCCAACACCGAGCCGTAAGCCGAGACCGGGTCGCAGGCATAGGCCTTCTCGTAAGCCTCCGCCTGGGTGTCGGCCACAGCCACCCCGCAGGGGTTCGTATGCTTGATGATGGCGGCCACCGGTTGAACCTTTGGGGGCATCCCGACGGGCTCGGCAAACTCGCCGGCCAGCTCCCAGGCGGCGTCGAGGTCGAGCAGATTGTTGTACGACAGCTCCTTGCCCTGAAGCTGGCGGGCGCCGGCGATGCCCGCCTGCCCTAGCGCTTCGGCGGGCAAGCCGGGCGCATCAACGAGCCGATACAACGCGGCTCGTTGATGCGGGTTCTCGCCGTAGCGCAGGTCCATCACTTTGCGGCCAGCCAGCGAAAGCGCCGCCGGAAATCCTGCGACCGTCACCCGTGTGAGTTTGTCCTCAGCCGCCTGCACTTCTTCCAGCGTCGTGGCGATGGTGGCGTCATAGCCTGCGGTGACGGCGAAAGCCTTACGAGCCAGGTCGAGCCGCGTGGTCAGCGAGAGTTCCCCGTGCGCCCGCAGCTCCTCGGTGACCCGCGCGTAGTCCTCCGGCGAGACCACGACAGCCACGGCGGTAAGATTTTTCGCCGCGGCGCGGATCATCGTCGGTCCGCCGACATCAATTTCCTCAATCAACTCTGCCGGTGTGGCCTCCGTGCGTGCTGCTGTTTGGGCGAATGGGTAAAGATTGACCACTACCAGATCAATCGGTCTGATGCCCTGCTGCCGCAACTGCTCCATGTGCTGGGGGTCGTCGCGCCGCGCCAGGATGCCGCCATGAATCTTCGGGTGCAGCGTCTTGACCCGCCCGGACAACATCTCCGGCGAGCCCGTCACCTCGCTGACTTCTTTCAGGGGAATGCCGTTCTCGCGCAGCAGCCGCGCCGTGCCGCCGGTGGAAAGAATTTCCACCTGTAACTCCACCAGGGCGCGGGCCAACTCGACGATGCCGCGCTTGTCGTAAACGCTCAACAGCGCGCGCTCGCACTTGCTCATTGGTTTCTCCGGCTCAGGGTGGGACGTCGAGGCCCGGGCTAGAGCCCCTTGGCCTTCAACCGCACGTGGCCGCCTTCCACCGAAACCTCGTACTGCACCTGCTGGCAGCCCATCTGCTTCCGCAACTGCTCGGTCTTCTGCCGCACAAAGTTGTTGAACTGCTCGAAGTTGATGTCGGCTTTCTCGCCCGCCCGGGTCTTGGCCTCCAGCATGGCGTGGTAGAGCGACTGCACTTTCTCCGCTTCCTTCAGCGGGTCGCTGAAGGCGAAGCGCGAAGCCGCCGCCTGTAAGCGGGCCTGGTGCTGCCGCTCGGCTTCCGCCAGCCGCTGCTGCTCCAGTTCCCGCGCCACCTTGCTGTAGCCGAAGGCGGAGTGGCCCGCCTCCACCTTCTTCGCCCGCTGCCGCCACACCTCGCTGTACTTGGCGTAGCGCGAGGCCAGGTTGTTGTAGCGGAAGTGGTCGGCGAATTTCAGCTTCCCGCCCATCTCCGCGAGCTTCTTGATCGCCCGCTGCACCCGCCACTCGGTGTCGGACGGCGGACGAGGACGCCCGCCGGTGAAGTAGGTGTCGTACTCGATCTGCAACTGGCGGATGTCCTTTTCCAGCTGGGAAAGGTCTTCCTCAATGGTGGCCACAGGCTCTCCTTGGCAGGCTCTGGGGCAATCGACACTAACTGTAGTGGGGCGAGGCGCGAGCGTCAACGGCTAAGTTGACCCGCGCCAGGCGCTGTGGTGCAATGCAGGCGAGCCTATGGCCTCCCGTGTCTCAGTTCGCCAGCCCCGCGGCGCGACGCAGGCACGCCTGCGGCAACTGCCCTCGGTGGACGACTTGCTCCAGGACGCGCGTCTGCGCCGGCTGGCCGAGGAAGTCAGTCGGCCGACGGTGGTGGAGATGGTGCGCCAGGTTCTTGCCGGGGTGCGCGCCGCTGTCCGCCGTGGCCTCAGCGAGGCCGAATTCGCGGCGCTGCTTGCCCACCTCCCGCAGGAGGTGGATGCTGAGACGCGCGCACAGTTGAGCCTCTCGCTCCAGCCGGTAATCAATGCCACCGGCGTGGTGCTGCACACCAACCTCGGCCGCGCTCCGCTGGGGGCAGCGGCGGCAGAGCACTTGGTCAGCATTGCTCGCTCCTATTCGAACCTGGAGTTCGATCTCGCCAAAGGCGCCCGCGGCCGCCGCGACGCCCACGCCGCCCGGTTCCTCAACCGTCTTCTGGGCGCCGAGGCCAGCATCGTGGTCAACAACAACGCCGCCGCCGTGCTGCTGGTGCTGAACTCATTGGCGGAAGGCGGGGAAGTGGTGGTCTCGCGGGGCGAGTTGATTGAAATCGGTGAGAGCTTTCGCATTCCCGACATTATGAGCAAGAGCGGCGCGGTGCTGCGCGAGGTCGGCACCACCAATCGCACCCGCATTGGCGACTACGCCCGCGCCCTCAACCGGCAGACCCGCCTGCTGCTGCGCGTCCATCCCAGCAACTTCCGCTTGGTGGGATTCGTCGAACGTCCCTCGCTTGAAGAGTTGGTGGCGCTGGCACACCGGCGGCGGCTGCCGCTGGTCGAAGACCTGGGCAGCGGCCTGCTGGTGGACTTATCCGCGCAGGGACTGGCCGACGAGCCGATCGCAGCCGCCAGTCTGCGTGCCGGCGTGGACATCGTCACCTTCAGCGGCGACAAGCTACTGGGGGGCCCGCAGGCGGGCATCATCGCGGGGAAGAAGAAGTGGGTCGAGCGCTGTCGGCGCAATCCGCTCTTCCGCGCCCTGCGGGTGGACAAGATGACCTACGCCGCGCTGGAAGCTACGCTGCGCCACTACCGGCGCGGCGCGCTCGACGACGTGCCAGTGCTGCGCATGATTCGCCAGCCCTTCGAGCAGATTGCCGCCCGTGCCGAAAAGCTCCGCGCCGCCCTGGAAACGTCGTTGGGGGCTGCCGCCACCGTGCGTGTTGTTGAAGGAGAATCTGTGGTCGGCGGCGGCTCGACCCCCGGCTACTCGCTGCCGACGCGGGTGGTGGCCGTCTCGCCGAAAACTATCAGTGCCACCGAGCTGGCCGCGCGCTTGCGCCGCGCCGACCCGCCCGTCATCGTCCGCGTTGAAGCCGGCCGCGTCCTGCTCGACCTCCGTACTGTCTTCCCCGAGCAGGAAACTTTGCTTACGACTGCCCTCGGCGCCTCGCTTTCCGCCTAGTCTGCCGAAAATCGAAACTCGAAACACGCGCTTTGGCGCGTGGATGTGCCGTCGGCGGTTTTCGTTTTTCGATTTTCTAGTTTCGAAACTAGCGGGCGCGTTCCAGGTAGGTGCCCTCGGCGGTGTCGACGCGGATGACTTCGCCGGCGTCGATGAAGGGCGGCACCTGCACGGTGATGCCGGTTTCCATCTTGGCCGGCTTCGTCACGTTGGTGGCGCTGGCGCCCTTGATGCCGGGCTCGGTCTCGACCACCTTGAGATCGACCGACGGCGGCAGCTCCACCCCGATGGGCTTGCCCTGGAAGAACTCCAGATGCAGTTGCAGGTTGGGGGTCAGGTAGCTGATGGTGTCGCCCAGCGCCTCGCGGTTCAGGTGGAACTGCTCGTAGGTGGTGGTGTCCATGAAGGTGAAGACGTCGCCCTCGCGGTAGAGGAACTCCACCTCTTTCTCGTCCAGGTAGGCGCGCTCGACGAAATCCTCCGAACTGAAGCGTTTTTCCACCATCGCCCCGCCTTCCAGGTCGCGCAGCTTGGTCTGCACAAAACCGCGCTTGTTTCCCGGCGTGCGATGGGAGAGGTTGAAGACGGAGTAAAGCCGGCCGTCCACCTGGATGACCATCCCCGGGCGCATTTTGGTTGCTTGAACCGTGTCCATAAGGTCCCTCAGTCTGCTCAGACTGTCTGGGGCAAGTTGAAATTATACTGGTGTTCGGCCCGGAGCGTCAAACCGCTCCCAGATACCTGCAGACTTGGCGCAGCACGCGGTCGAACATCGCCGGTGTCAGCCGCCCGGTCTGCGTGTTCTGCTGGCTGGGATGGTAGCTGTCGAACAAGCGGACGCGCCTCCCCAGTTTTTCTCCACCGAGCCCGGCGGCTCGCCCTGAGCAAAGCCGAAGGGCACCCGCCGCCGGGATGTCAACAGGAGCCGGCAGGTCATAGCTCGCCCCGTGCGCGAACGCATAGGCCGCCAAGTTGTCAATGCGGCCGTAGTCTTTCAGCAGCCTCAGCAGAGTGTTGTGCGCAATCTGCCCCAGGGCCAGCACCGCCCGCAGATTCTTCAATAGCCGAAACTCTTCTTCGAGGTACGGCCGACAGTTTTCCTGCTCCTGCCGCGTGGGCTTGTTGGCCGGCGGACAGCAGCGTACTCCGGCGGTGATGTAGCAGTTCTCGAGCCGCAGTCCGTCCTCCCGGTGT
>DATEUS010000208.1:0-8932 GCA_035282985.1 Candidatus Acidiferrales bacterium | reverse complement strand
AGTTAAGGAGGTGTATCACAGCTTCGACGCCTATCTGCTGGATCTCGCACTTCGTAAGGGCGCCAGCTTGATCCGCGATCGGGTGGATGGGATCCGCCTGGACAACAGTCGCCCATGGATAAGAACCCAGGCAGGACGGGAAGAGAGCTACGACCTGCTCGCGGTCGCCATCGGGGTGAACAGCTCTGCCCTAAAGCTGTTTGAGGGGGCGGGCCTTTCTTACAGACCTCCGAAAAGTACTAAGGCGTATATCTGTGAATTCTATCTGGGTCGAGAGCTGATGAAACAGTACCTCGGTGACTCCATGCACGTTTTCCTCCTCAACATCCCTCGCCTCGAATTCGCCGCTATTATCCCCAAGAGCGACTACGCTACCGTATGTCTATTGGGAGACGACATCGACAAGGAGCTGGTCGAGTCCTTCCTCACTAGCCCCGAGGTCAAGCAATGCATGCCGCCCCACTGGCAGCGACCTGACGACTTCTGCCGCTGCTCGCCCCGCATCAGCATTCAGAATGCGCAGGAGCCCTTCGCCGACCGCATGGTATTCGTCGGTGACTGTGGGGCTACGCGTTTATACAAGGATGGCATCGGCGCCGCCTACAGAACCGCCAAGGCGGCGGCATTAACGGCGGTGTTCGATGGCATCTCTGCGGAAAACCTCAGGCGGCGCTACAAGCCGGCTTGCCAAGCCATCACCACGGATAACCTGCTCGGCAAGCTAGTCTTTGCCGTTACCCGACTGATCCAGAAGGCCCAATTTGCCCGGCGGGGTGTCTGGCGAATGGTTTCGGGCGAGCAGCGCAAGGAAGGCGGCCGCCGGCGCCTGAGTCTGATCTTGTGGGATACCTTCACGGGAAGTGCCCCCTACAAGAGCATTCTGCAGCGCTCGCTGCATCCGATTTTCATCGGCCAGCTTTTGTGGAACATGGTCGCGGGTGTGCGCCCAATCAGCGCATCTCCCCGGCGCAGGAGGATTGCCATGGCAACAGGCGTTTCCGGCCTCTTGGGCAAGAAATACAAGGAGGGCGAGATCATCTATCGCCAGGGTGATGTAGGTGACTGCATGTACGCGGTCCAGGGAGGAGAAGTTCAGCTGCTCCGGCGACAACAAGAGAAAGAGTCCTGTCTGGCGGTTCTCCGCAGCGGAGATTTCTTCGGCGAGAGGGCGCTATTTGAAGAGGAAATCCGTTCCGCGACGGCACGCGCCCTGACGGACGTATGGGTGTTCACCCTGGAAAAGGACAGCTTCCTCCATCGTATCCATGAAGATCCGTCGCTGGCCTTTCGCATTATTGAGAGAATGTCCCATCGCATTCAGCAGTTGGAGTCCGCGCTGGTCAGCCAAGCAAGCGTCCCCTCCTAGTCTCCCGTGCCTCAGGGAGGCTGGGCCGTCCCTATCTATCACCTGACCGCCTTGGCAATACCGCGGAGCATGCCGGCGAAGACCAGTTTATGCGCTGGGTAAAGCCCGTACCAGTAGACCAAACCGAGAATTCCTCGCGGCTCAAAGATGGCTGTCTGCCGTATGGTTGAGTGGGATTCCTCTCCGTCGACCTCAAATTGCAGCCAGGCGTTGCCTGGAAGTTTCATCTCCGCGCACAATCGAAGCAACCGATCGGGCTCAATGGCCACCACTCGCCAACAGTCAATCGTGTCCCCCACTGATAGACTTCCACGACTGGGACGCCCGCGGTGTACTCCGACGCCGCCCAGCATCAAGTCGAAAAAGCCACGCAGCCACCACAGCCAGTTGGCGTAATACCAGCCGTTGTCGCCTCCGATGCGCAGGATGGGCCTGAAGGCTTCCGCTGGGGGACGCGGTACGCGTACCGAACGGGAATCTACAATCCGCCGGTTGTAGCTGACTTCCTCGCCATCACCTCTTGCGTCCTTCACGCCTTCACCCCTCCTTCACTTGGCACCTTCTTTCCGATGGACGAAAGGTTCTCTGAGTATATATCAATGAGGTGTTCCCCTCCCCACGTCGCTCCGACCAGCCAAGATGACTAGGAACGTTGCCCCGATGGTGTCACTTTGTCAGGCAAGAGAAACGCAGTTGTCAACAAGAATCGCTGCAACTAGAGGCGTGCTTCGGTGGGCTCAAGTTCGTGGGCGGGGTAGGTTTGGAGGGCAGTCCAGGTGTTGCCCAGGCAGTGAATCTCGGCCACGAAGTAAGAGGGCTCATCCTCGACGGAGCAGCCCGGGCAGGAGAACAGCTCGAGGAAGTAAAGGTGACGCGGCTCCATCTTTTTGTCGCAGTCGAACAGGCAGTCGCCCACGCGGAGATGGCGACCGTGGTCGTTGCCGAAATGGGTCTCGAGCGCCACTTCACCCGACCAGTGGCAGAGCGGGCAGGTCCAGGGAAAGTGCAAGGTGTCGGCGACTCGTGCCTTCTTCATGCGGCTCTCCCGCAGGCGCTGAGCGCCCGCTGCAACACTTGGCGGAGTTCGGTGAAGTCCAGCGGCTTGGCCAGATACTCGTAGGCCCCCAGGCGTAGCGCCTCCAGGTAGCTGGAGGCGTCGGGGGAGGCGCTGAGCAGGATGACCGGCAGGGGAGGCTGGCGACGACGCAGCTCAGCGACCAGATCCAAGCCACTTTCCCGGCACAGGCGTAGGTCGGCGATGACCAAGTCGGCCTCGTGCGCTCCACCGCTAAGGTGTCTCAGCGCGGTGGCGGTGTCGGAGGCGAGGCTGGTGACATAGCCATCGTGGACCAGCATGCGGGCCAACGCGGCGGCGAAGTCCACGTCGTCGTCCACCAGCAGTATCTTGGCCATGGCTGCGCCTCAATTCGCCCCGCCGCTAATGGAGCGTGAAGTTGACCGTCACCTCCAGCACCACCGGAATGGGCTGTTCATTCAGGAAGGTGGGCTGGTAGACCCACTGCGCCACCGCATTCAGAGCGGCCTGGGCCAACAGGGGGTGACCGGAGAGAACCTTCATCTCCACCACGCGCCCGCTGACATCGATGATGGCATCGATGCGAACTTCTCCTTGAATCCGCGCCTGCTTGGCAATGGCGGGATAGAGGGGCTCGATGCGCCGAATCAATTGCGGCGGCTGGATGTTGCCGCCGACCCGAACGGGCTTCGTCGGCGGAGGCGGAGGCGGCTTCAGGGGGCCGGTGAGTCCGCCAAGGACCCCACCCAGCACGCCGCCCATCTTTCCGCCGGGCACGCCGCCGGGCACGCCACCGACCACGCCGCCGTAACCTTCCATTTCTTCAGGGGCATCCACGATCTTGGCCACCTCCTTGGGAATCGCCTTGGGGGCCACCAGCTTGCCCTGCTGCATCTGGAAGACGGGGCGACGCTTGATGGCCTGCATCGCGCTCTGTGGGGGCGGAGGCGGAGGTGGAGGAGGCGGAGGGGGTGCCATCAGCCAGGTCTGGGTCAGTTCCTGCACATCGAGCGTTTCCGTGTACACGAGGGGAATCATCACCATAATCATCAGCAGCAACGTGTGCCCCACGAAAGAGAGCAGAGCGATGCCGGCTCCCCGCTTCCCCGGGCCCCTGGCCTCCTCGAGAAGAAAATCGAGCTTCATCGCCACCGGCACCGCCTCAACGGACGGATACGACTCGCCCAGGGCCTTGCGTATAAGGTCCGACAAGGCGGCTGCACGGCTGGGCCGCTCCAGGACCAGATCGAAACCACTCTCGCGCGCCTTGTCCGCCAATCCGCGCTCTCCGGAACCGACCAGCAGCACGAAGCGGGCCTTCGGGGAGCGGAGCCGCAGAACGCGCACAGCCTCCAGGCGGCTGCCTTCAGGAAGCAGGGCGGCGTCGGTCAGGACGACGTCGTAGGGTGTCGAATCAGCCAGTTCGCCCGGCCGCAGTTTCGACAGCGTGGCCACGTCGCATCCGGCCTGATCCAGTTCACGTTGCAGGCGGAGGCGGAGCCACGGGTCTTCAGATACCACCAGCACGCGCTTAGCGGTGATGGGGGTGAGGATGTGTCCGGCTGCTTTTGCCATGTTGCACCACCTGGAGCCTTCAGGCTCCAGCCCAGGTGGTGCACGAACGATGCCAGAAAGGGCCTTTTCACGGCCTCTCTAGTCGTAAGAAAATAAAGGAGAAAATTGACTGGCGCGGAAGAGCCAACTTGGATGCGACAAATTGTCCTGCGCAGACGCCCCGTAGGCGCGAGGCGAACAATTTTTCCTCACGCCCAGGGCCTTCGCCGGCGGGCCTGCCCGCCACCGACTTGAGGCAGGCGGGCCTCAATCGCCCTGTTGATGCCGGGCAATGGTGCGCGCGTGGATGTTGAGAAGGGAGGCAGCGGCCGTGCGGTCGTTTTGAGTGTACTCAAGCATGGCCTGTATGGCCAGGTCCTGGATGGTGCGCATGGTAGTGCCGACGGGAAAATTGAGGCTGATAATCGAGGGCTTGTCGGCAGAATCCCCCTCGCCGCGGGCGGCGCGGAAGGCTGTAGGATTGAGGGCTTCCGGCAGCGCGTGAGGCTGAATAACGTCACCCTCGCACAGCACCACGGCGCGTTCGATGACGTTCTCCAACTCGCGCACGTTGCCGGGCCAGTCGTAGCCCAACAGGCAGTTCATGGCCGCCGGGGAGATGTCGCGGACATTCTTCTGGTTGCGGGTGGCGTAGAGCCGGCGGAAGTGCTGGGCTAGCACGGGGATCTCATCCCGGCGGGCGCGCAGCGGCGGCAACTGGATGCTGATGACGTGCAGGCGGTAGTAAAGGTCTTCACGGAACTCCGCCTTGCGCACCGCCTCTTCCAGGTTGCGGTTGGTGGCCGCCAGCAGGCGCACATCGGAGTGGAGCGTCTCCCGGCCCCCCAAGCGCTCGTACCGGCCATCCTGGAGAACGCGGAGCAGCTTCACCTGGGTGGCCAGGGGGATGTCGACCACTTCGTCCAAGAAGAGGCTGCCGCCGTTGGCCAAGTCAAATCGGCCCGGCTTCCGGCCGACCGCGCCGGTGAAGGCGCCGCGCTCGTAGCCGAACAGTTCCGCTTCCAGGAGCGTCTCCGGCAGAGCGGCGCAATTGAGCTTGATGAGGGGCTTGGACGCCCGAGTGCTGGCCTGGTGGATGGCTTCCGCCACCAGCTCCTTGCCGGTGCCGGTTTCGCCCTCGATAATCACCGGGGCGGAGCTGGGGGCGACCTGCTCCACCAGCTTCTTCACTTGCCGCATGGCGGCGCTGTTGCCCACCAGAATGCGGTCGATGGTCTGCTGGCTCAACTGGTAGCGCAGCGAGCGGTTCTCTCGCTCCAGGGCCAACTTCTCCGCCGCCTTGCCCAGGCGGCTCAGCAGCTCCTCGGTGTGGAACGGCTTGGTCAAGCAGTCGTAGGCGCCCCAGCGCATGGCTTCGACCGCGCTCTCAATGCTGCCGTAGGCCGTGACCACCAGCACTTCGGTTTCGGGCTGGGTGGCCTTGAGCTCGCGCAGCAACGCCAAACCATCGGCATCGGGGAGCACCAAGTCGAGCAAGACCACGGCAAAGGCCTGCGCTTCCAGCTGCGCACGGGCTTGCTGCGCTGTTTCCGCTCCCGCTACATCGTAGCCATTTTGCGCCAGCACGCGTTCGAGCGAGCGGCGCAGGGCCGGGTCGTCGTCCACCACCAGCAGGCGAAGGCCGTCTGTAAGCGCGTTGGCGTTCTTGCTTTCCCGGATCTCTGCTGTCGTTACCATATCTACCGTCCTTTCTCCACCAGGGAGGGTTCGTTTTCCGTCTCAGACGGCACCGGCGCTGCCGGTAACCGCACTGCGAAAGTCGTTCCCGTTCCCGGCGTGCTCTGGCAGTCGATGCTGCCGCCGTGCTGCTCCACCACGCGCCGGGTGTGCGCCAGTCCCAGACCGGTGCCATCCTTCTTGGTGGTGAAGAAGGGATCGAAGATCTGGGGCAGGACGTCGGCGGGGATGCCGCCGCCGGTGTCTTCCACGCGCAGGATCAACTCGTCGTTCCCGCGCTCCAACTGCACGCGCAGGGTTCCCCCTCGCGGCATGGCCTCGAAGCTGTTGCGCACCAGGTTCAAGAAAGCCTGCCGGAAGATGTCCGGGTCGAGCAGGACGTAAGCAGGGTCGCGGCCCAGCTCGACCTTCAGTTGCACCCCGAGCTTGCGGGCTTCGGGTTCGATGAAATCCAAGAAAGCTTCCACCGCCTCGCGGAGCGAACTCTCGGCCAGCGTGGGCTGGGGGAGGCGTGCGAAGCGCAAGTAGTCGTTCACCACCCGCTTCAGGCGGTCGATCTCCTCGGCGATGGCGTGGCTGACCTCTTCAATCTCAGGGTTGGTGCTGCCTAGGCGGCGCGCCACCTCCGCCTGCAGGTAGGAGACATTTAGTCCGAGGGCGGCCAGGGGGGTGTTGATCTCATGCGCAATCTGCGAGGTCATCTTGCCGATGGCCGCCAACTGCTGCGTCTGCAGCATCTGCCGCTCCATGGTGGCGCGGCGCTCAGCCAGCTTGACCCGCTCCTCGGCCCGGCGGCGCTGGGCGTGGTACTGAAGGGTGATGGCGCTCGCCACAATCCCCACCAGCAGGGAAAAACCCAGCAGGAGACTGATGGCGCGAAAGCCCTTGCGGGTGTCGGCAATGACGGCACTGTAGGGCTCTGAAAGAGAGAGCGACCAGCGGCGGCTCGGAACCGACACGGGGGTGAAGGCCAGCAGGGCCAAGGGGGCGCTGCCCACCTGCAGTTGGTCGGTGCCGGCTTCGCCGGCCAGCATCCGCTGCTCCAGGGTGAAATTGCTGTGGCAGGGCAGACAACTTCCCCCGGGCGTGGGAACCTGCCGGCCGACCATCTCCGGATGGCGGGTGTTGACCAGAACCATCCCCTGCTCGTTGAGCAGGCTCAGGCTGAGGCGGCGAGCGGCGCCGCTGTCGGGCAACAGAGTCTCCACCAGCGGCGCAAAGGCAAAGGTGATTCCCACCTGGCCAGCCACCTTGCTGGCGGACAGCAGCGGAACCAGCAGCACGACCTCCCGGTTCTCGCTGCCCGGGGGAGCGGGGTCGGTGACGACCGCCTGGCGGTTCCCCAGCCAGGGAACGACAACAGCGCTCAG
Organism: Candidatus Acidiferrales bacterium; assembly: GCA_035282985.1. Lineage (GTDB taxonomy): Bacteria > Acidobacteriota > Terriglobia > Acidiferrales > 2-02-FULL-67-57 > DATEUS01. The sequence goes on along the minus strand of DATEUS010000208.1, from coordinate 1,908 downwards.
GGCTGCCTGATCCGGCGGCGGCGCGCGGAAGGACAGAGTTCCGTCGGGGTGAAGCAGGAGAAGGTTGCTACCGGCTGGGAGGCCTTGCAGTTCGCCCAACATCCGGTCCCACCGCTTTTCCGGGGCCTTCTGGAGGGTGGCGGCAATCAGTTCTACGTTGTGAAGATGGTTGTCGAGACGTTGAGCCAGCGCAGTGGCGGCCAGTTGGGCGAGCAGTTGCTGGTCCTGGCTGTGAATCTGAATTACTCCCCGCTCAGTTCGCGTGTAGAGTGCCAGCGCGAGCAGGGCAAAAACCACCGTCAGCACCCCAGCCGCTGCGGCTGTCGTCAACCAGACTCTCGGGAACTTTCGCATGACTCACATCGCCCAGTACAATATGTGCACCGTCCGTGCCAAATTGTCACGCAGTCCAAGCGACTGAAAACAAAAGGAAAGCTTGGTTCCCACTATGGAAGACTGTGGCAAAAGGCGGGTAAATGAGGGATTTCGCCCAAGCCGGTGGGCGGTTCCCTATCCCGGAACAGGGGTGGCGAGACCGCCTGCCGGGAGGGCAGGAAGGATGCGCTGCTGGCAGCGGGGGCAGAATTCGGGGCCTTTCACGTCAATGCGCTCAACCGCATGGGTGGAGGCCATGACGCACCGCCAGTCATCGCAGTGGCGGAGGCCGAAGGTGTGGCCGAGCTCGTGCACAGCCTCCTTGGTCAGGCGGTCGTGCAGGAGGTCGTTGCTGGCCGGCAGACCATAGAACTCCTCCCGCAATCGGTGCAGCGAGGCCAGGGCGCAGCGGCCGCTCAGTTGCGCTTCTCCGAAAACAAAGGTGAGCACCGGCACGTAGAGGTCGAGTCCGGTAATGCCGAGCACCCGGATGTCCTCTCCGGCGGCGAAGGCCTCCAGCCGCTGCAGAATGGCGGTGGAGTGGTACTGGTTGCGGGCGGGGTCGAAGGCGAAGCTGACGTCGAGCGGGTCCTTGCGGACGCGGCAGGAAACGGGAAAGACCCGGGCCAGGGCGGCGGCAAGATCATCCAGAAGCTGCGAGGGGACTTCGGCGCCGCTCTCTCCCGGGCCGGCGGCGCCGACCGCGATGAGATGGATGGCCTTCATCCCCGGACCGATTCCTGTCGCCTCAATCCGTAGCGCTTGAGTTTGCTGTACAGGGTGGTGCGGTCGATTTCCAGAACGCGGGCCGCGCGGGAGAGGTTCCAGCCGGTCTCCTCCAACACCCGCTCGATGTGAACCCGCTCGACGTCCTCCAAGCTCAGGCCGCCCCGGGGCTCGGAAGTCGGGTGCAACTGGAAGGGGAAGTCCGAGGGTTGAACCTCGGGCTCGCGCCCGATCACCAGCGCCCGCTCTACCGCATTCTCCAGTTCGCGCACATTGCCGGGCCAGTCGTACTTGAGCAGCAGGTCCAGGGCGGCCGCCGACAACCGGGGCACGGGCTTATTCATGGCGGCGCTGAACTTGCGCAGGAAGTGATCGGCCAGGGCAGGGATGTCCTCCCGCCGGTCGCGCAGCGGGGGCAGGTGGAGGGAGAAGACGTTCAAGCGGTAGAACAGGTCGGGACGGAAGATGCCCTCCTTCACCAGTTCTTCCAGGTTCTGGTTGGTGGCGGTGATGCAGCGGAAGTCCACCGCAATCGGCTGGGTGCCGCCCACTCGCACGATTTCTTTCTCCTGCAGCACCCGCAGCAGGTCGGTCTGGGTCTTGAGACTGATGTCGGAGATTTCGTCGAGGAAGACGCTGCCGCCGTCGGCCACTTCGAACTTGCCCTTCTTGCGGTACTGGGCCCCGGTGAAGGCGCCGCGCTCGTGGCCGAACAGCTCGCTCTCGAGCAGCGTCTCCGGAATCGCGCCGCAGTTCACCGGCACCAGCGGGAAGTACGACCGCGCGCTGCGCGCATGGATCGCGCGC
>DATEUS010000207.1:0-4710 GCA_035282985.1 Candidatus Acidiferrales bacterium | reverse complement strand
TCTCCCTCCTGGCGGCAAGCGTTCAATCCCTCCCGGCCCAAGAGACTCCTGAGGTCGTCCTGGACGTCAGCCCCCAGCTTTTCGCCGTGTTCAGCGCTGTGCGGGCAGCCGGGGTCGTCCCGCCGGCAGCTCCTTCCGGGGCCGTGCCAGCGGTCGGACGTGTCGAGGAGTGGCTCCGGGGCGTGCCCCCGGATGCGGTCGCGCCCTTGCGTGCCTTTCTCGAGGAGAAGCACCCCCAGGCGGGGCCGGCGGACCTAACTCCTTTCGTATCACTCGCTCTGGTGTTGGGGTCGCCGCCGAAATTCACGTTGGCGGTTCCGCAGGATCACGTGCCTCCAGACGCCTATCCGCTTCGGGAGTTCGCCGCTCCTCTGGAAAGCTTTTATGAGCGCGCCGGTTTGGGGTCGGTCTGGCGCGAAGTCCTGCCTCTCTACGAGCGAGCCATCGCCGAGCGCCGGCTCCAGGTGGCGCAGCTTCTCCTCGAGACCCGAGGTTACCTGCGGCTGATCGCCGGCACCTATCCGGGACGCTCGTACACCGTCTACCTGGAATGGCTGGTGCCCCCGGCCCTGATCAACGCCCGCAACTATGGCGAGAACTACTACCTGGTCATTCATCCCCAGCGCGCGGATTTTCTCCAAGCCGTCCGCCATCAGTACCTGCATTTCCTGCTGGACCCCGTCGTGGTCAAGTACGCCAAGGAGGTGGGTCCGCTGGCGCGCCTGCAATCGGTGGCGGAACGCGCCCCGCGTTTGCCCAAGGATTTTCGGCAGGACATGTTGCTGCTGACGACTGAGTCCTTGATTCAAGCGGTGGAGTTGCGGCTGCAAAAGCTTGAGCCAGCAGCCGCCCGGGCACAACTCGACGAGCGCGAGCGTTCGGGCTACATTCTCGTCCGGCACTTTTTCCAGGCGCTGGAGCGGTTCGAGCAGGACGAGCCCTCCATCCGCTTTTACTTTCCCGAGCTGCTCAAGGACCTCGATGTGGACCACGAAGTGGAGCGACTGGCTTCGCTGGCGTTTCTTCCGCCCCTACCCGTGGTGGAGGAACCTCTGCCGCCGATGCCCGAAGACCCATCGGTCGAGTCGTTGGAGGAGGCCCAAACCTATCTGGCCGAAGGCAACTACGCCGCCGCCCGGGAGCGCTTCCAGCGTGTTCTGGAGGAAGGCCGCTCCGGCCACGCCGGGGCTCTTTTTGGGCTGGCCCTGGTGGCCAGCGTCGAGCAGAATCGCGAACAGGCCAAACAGTATTTCCTGCTGGCCTTGGAGCGGGCGCGGGAACCTCATATCTTGGGGTGGACACATATCTACCTGGGACGCATCTATGATTTGGAGGGGGACCGCGAGCAGGCCCTGACTCATTATCGCGCCGCTCTGACTCTCGAGACGAGGCCGGCGCGGGTGGAGCAGGAAGCCCGGCGCGGTCTGGAGCGCCCGTTTGGTGAAAAGGAGGAGACCCCGCCTCCGGAGGAAAAGTTTTGACTTGTTCGATTGCCGCTTCCAACCGGCACGCGGGCAAGCTAACAATAAAGAGGAGAAGAAACGTGAAAACCTACTTGGGAGTTGCCACCACCTTGGCTCTGTTGTTCTTGCTGGCTGTCTTGGCCGCGGCCGCGCAACAACGAGCGCAGGGGACACAGCCCGCGCAGCCCACGGTAAACCCGGAAATTGAGGCTGTGCAGACCATTCTGCAAATGAACGATCCTCAGCAGCGCCTGACGTTGGTGGACCAGTTTCTGGCCGAGTATCCCGCCAGCCAGTTCCGGGGCACTGTCCTGTTGGCGGCCGCCGAAGCCCACCGTATGCAGAACGATTATGACCAGGCGGTTGAGTACGGCGAGCGCGCCTTGGCGATCAACCCCCGTGACGCCATCTCCTTGATCCTGGTGGCCGATTCACTCTCGGAAGGAACGCATCCGAATCAAGCGGATTACGAGAAGAAGTTGAACAAGGCCGAGGAGTATTCGCGTCGCGCCCTCGCCATCCTGCCCGAACTCTTCGCCTCCGTGCCGCACCGCCCCGACGTCCCCGAAGAACAATACAAACTGCGCGAGAACTACATGGAGGCGCAGGTCCACGCCACCCTCGGCTTTGTGTACTACCGCCGCAAGAAGTTCGATGACGCCGAAAAGGAGCTGAAGCTGGCCACCGATATGAACCAGTTGCGGCCCAATGCCGCCGATTACGAGCGCCTGGGGGTGGTTCAGCTGGAGCAGAAGAAATACCAGGAGGCCAAGGCGAACTTCCAGCGCTGTCAGGAGCTGGGGGGAGTCGCCTTCGAGACCTGCGCCAAGCGGATCGAGCGGGTTGACAAGATGCTGGGGACTGAGCCGGCCCCAACCCCGCCTCAGGAGTAAGCGAATGGTGCGAGCGGCGCCGCCACCGGCAGCGATGGAGGAGTTGGAAGGGCAGTTGGGCTACGCCTTTCGTGACCGGGTCTGGCTCCTCCAGGCCCTCACCCATCGCTCGCTGCGCTCTCGGGAGGAGGCTGTCGCCCAAGACAACGAGCGGTTGGAGTTCCTGGGCGACGCCATCCTGGGCTTTGTAGTCAGCGACGCCCTCTGCGCGCTGTTTCCGCACCTGAGTGAGGGCAAGCTCTCTCGTATCAAGGCCAACCTGGTCAACCGTCGCCGGCTGGGCCAGGTGGCCAAGCGGCTGGAGCTGGGTCGGTATCTGCGATTGGGCCTGGGAGAAGAGAAGACCGGGGGTCGGCACAAGCAGGCCATCCTAGCCAACGCTGTCGAAGCTCTGGTGGCCGCGCTCTACCGCGACGGCGGGCTGGCGGCCGCCCGCCGCTTCTTGGAGGTGTTTCTGCTGCAGGAATTGCGGGAGAGCAGTCTGGAGCCGTTTGCCCGGGCCGACTACAAGTCGGCCTTTCAGGAGTACTTGCAAAGCCGGCGCCTGCCGGCTGCGCGCTACCACCTGGTGGAGTCGCGCGGCCCCGAGCACCGCAAGAGCTTCACCGTGGAGCTCTGGGTCGGTGAGCAGTGCCTGGCGCGGGGCGAAGGGGCCTCCAAGAAAGCGGCCGAACAGCAGGCTGCCCGCCAGGCGCTGGCGCAGTTGCCGGTGGAGGTAGAAACGGAATCCACATGAGCCCGGACGCGAAGCCGAAAGCCCAACCCGAGACTGACCAAAAGACGGAACAGAAGGTCTCCACCGTGCGCGAGTATGTGGACTCGCTGCTGGTCACCGTCATCCTAGCGCTGTTCGGCACCACCTTCCTCCTCCAGGCTTTCAAGATCCCTTCTAGTTCGATGGAGGAAACGTTGCTGGTGGGTGACCACCTGCTGGTGAACAAGTTCGCCTTCGCCGATGTTTCCGAAGACCCCACTAGGCTGCTGCCGTACCGCGACGTGCGACGGGGCGATATTATCGTCTTCAAGTATCCCTTTCCGCCCTACCAGCACTTTGTCAAGCGGGTGGTGGGGATGCCCGGGGATCGGCTCAAGATCGCCGAACGCCAGGTGTTCATCAACGGCCAACCGCTCCCGGAGCCCTACAAGATTCATCAGCGCCCGTCCCATCCCGGCAGCTTCCAGGACAATTTTCCCCCCGACCGACGCTATTTTGCTTACGCCCTGGAAAGCGAATGGGCGGACGACCTGAGCCGCTGGGCCCGCGGCGATGAATTGCTGGTCCCGCCCGGGAAGTACTTCGTCATGGGCGACAACCGCGACAACAGCCAGGACAGCCGCTTCTGGGGTTTCGTGGACCGCAAAAACATCATCGGGCGTCCGTTGATTATTTACTGGTCCTTCGACGGCGCCCGTCAGCGTTCGAATTTCTCCCACGAGCCCGGTGCCCCCGCGGCCGATTGGGAGAACTTCACCCATTTCTTCTCCCGGACGCGCTGGAGTCGACTGCTGCACCTGGTGCGCTAAGGCCCCTCTCCCCATGCGCCGCAAAGGACGTTGGCTGGCAGCCCTCTTCTTGCTCCTCCTGGTTTTGTCCCTGCCCCTGCTGCTGAACCTTAATGTCTTCCGCAATCAGGTGCATCGGGCGGTGGAGCGGCAGTTGGGACGCACGGTTGAGTTTGGCTCCCTGACCGCCCGGCTCCTGCCGCGGCCGGGTATGGTCGGGCAAAGGGTGATGGTCTACGAGCACGAGGATTTCGGCGCCGAGCCCTTTCTCTACGCGGATGAAGTGCGCTGTGACCTTGCCCTCAGCAGCTTGTGGACGATGCGGCTGGAGTTTGCCAACATTCATTTTGTTCGGCCCAGTATCAACTTGGTGCGCCGCCCGGACGGCGCCTGGAACCTGGGCAGCTTCCTGCTCACCGGCGGCGACGGTGCCCCCGTGCTGGGGAAGACACCGGCGGTCTCCGCCACCGAGGCGCGCATCAACGTCAAGCTTGGGGTCGACAAACAGCTCTACGGCTTGAGAGGAGCACGGCTGCGGTTGACTCCGCGCGCCGAAGGGCGCTGGGGATTCGAGTTACAGGCCACGCCCTTCCGCACCGACACCCAGCTTCCTGAGACAGGCGAGGTGCATCTCGAAGGTGAGGTGGGCCGCGGGCCGACCTTCTCGGCCTTACCGTTTCGGTTCCGAGTTGGGTTGGAGCGCGGCTCGCTGGCTCAACTCTGGGCGCTGGCCACCGGCTGGGAGCCCCCCGTGCGGGCACTGGCCTCTCTTGACGCTACGCTCGAGGGCACGCCCGCTGAGTGGAACAGCAAAGGCATGCTCACCATCGCCAATCTGCGCCGCTGGGACT
>DATEUS010000206.1:0-4026 GCA_035282985.1 Candidatus Acidiferrales bacterium | reverse complement strand
GCCGGCAAGGAGTTCGACGACTTGGTGGATGCCGTTGACCTGATGGTGCGCCTGGGCCTGGCCGACCCGGCGCGGGTCGGCATCACCGGCATCTCTTACGGCGGCTTCGCCACTGCCTGGGCCGCCACCTACTACTCGGAGCGGTTCGCCGCCGCGGTGATGTTCGTCGGCATCAGCGATAACATCTCCAAAGTCGGCACCACTGACATTCCCGAGGAGATGTACCTGGTGCACCAGCGCAAGCGTCCGTGGGAAGACTGGGACCTCTTCCGCCAGCGCAGCCCCATCTTTCACGCGCAGAAAGGACGGACGCCAATCCTCATCCTGGGCGGCACGGACGACCCGCGGGTGCATCCCAGCCAGTCGCTGGAGCTCTACCGCTATCTGAAACTGCTGGGCCAGACGCCGGTGCGGCTGGTGCGCTATCCCGGTGAAAAGCACGGCAACCGGCGGGCGGCCTCGCGGCTCGACTACAACCTGCGCATGCTGGGCTGGATGGAGCATTACCTGAAAGGGCCGGGCGGGGAGCCGCCCCCCTATGAGCTCGACTACGGCCTGGCGGAGCCTGCCACCGCCGCCAAAGACTAACCTGAGGTGCTGCTATGAAGAGAGTCATTCTCCTGCTTGTCGTGCTTCTGAGCTTGTTCACCGCTCCTGCCGCGCAGGGTGGGGACGACGCCTGGGCCAAGGCTATCCGGCAGAAACGTGTTGATGTTCTGCTGCCGCAGGCGCTGGCCGAGCACAACTTCGACCTGTGGCTCGTTTTCACCCGCGAAGCCGCCCGCGACCCCATTGCCGCCGACATCGCGGGTGGGGACGTAGTGGCGCGCAGCGCGCTCCTCTTTGCGCGCACGCCCGACGGCTTCCGCAAGGTGGCCATCGTCGCCAGCTACGACGTCGCCCCCATAAAGGAGAGCGGTATCTACGATGAAGTGATTTCCTATCGCGACGAGGGAATCAAGCCGCAGCTGGAGAAGAGGATCGCGGAGCTGAACCCAAAGCGCATCGGCGTCGACGTCTCCCGTGATGTCCCCAACGCCGACGGCCTGACCGTCGGAATGCGTCAGTACCTGGAGGAGATTCTCGGTGCCGACGTCGCCGCCCGCTTCGCCTCGGCTGAACCCATCATCGTCTCGTTCCGCGGCCGGCGACTACCGGAGGAGGTGGCGGTATTGCGCGAAGCCGCCGTCTACACCGACAAGATCATGCGCGAAGCCCTTTCCAGCCAGGTGATCACGCCGGGGAAGACCACCGAGAACGACGTAGCCAACTACCTGCGCCGCCGCACGGCCGAGTTCGGCGCCACCGTTCCTTTCATCAGCGTAGTGGTGGGGCCGGTGCGCGGCCACGGCGGGCCCAGCGAGCGCGTCATCCAGCCGGGCGACCTGGTGCGGATTGACTTCGGCATCACCCATCGCGGCTATTCCACCGACGTGCAGCGCACGGCCTATGTCCTGCGTCCGGGTGAGACGGCCCCGCCGCCCGAGATTCAGAAGATGTGGGACACCTGTCGCGCTGCCACCGACGCTGCCATTGCCGCTATGCGTCCCGGCGTCACTGGGAATTCCGTGGACACCGTTGCCCGCAAGGTGCTGACCGACGCCGGCTACCAGGGCTATCCCCACGCGGCCGGCCACGCCATCGGCTTCGATGTGCACGATGTGGGCCCGCTGCTGGGGCCCGAGTGGCCCGAGCGCTATGGCTCCACTGTCTTTCTCAAGCTGGAGAAGGACCAGACCTTCGCCGTTGAGCCCATCCTCTACGCCGACTATCAGGGAGAGGAAATCAACATCGGTCTGGAGGAGGACGTGGTGGTGACTGCCGACGGGGTCGAGCGCCTTCACCCCCGACAGAACGAGCTGCTGCTGATTGGTTTGACGCCTGCGAGCGGCACTAAGTAGAGGTCTGTGGTTGTAAGGCTAGCCAGGCCGAGAAGGACCTCGCCCTTGTCGGTGTAAAGCTGACGTGGTTGTGCTAGCCTAGGGGCGCATCCGAAGAGGCAAGGTCTGGTGGCTGCCTTCGGAGTGTGCTCTCAAGTGTCGATCCGGTGCGGCTGCAAGGGTGGGCTCTTCAATGAAGAAGGCAAAGAGGAAAACAGGGACGCAGAAGCAACCCACAAGGCCGGTGAAGCGTAGGGCGACCATGCTGACGGCCAGGGATGTCATGAATCCGATCGTGCTCTCCGTGCGCGAGGACAAGACTGTCCAGGAGCTGGCCACCTTTCTCACCGAGAACGAAATCTCCGGCGCGCCGGTGGTGGATGCCCGGGGCAAGCTGGTGGGAGTCGTTTCTCTGCGCGATATCGTGGAAAGGGCCGCCGAGACGTCCGAGATGGTTTCCGGACAACTCACGGCGAATTTTTACGCGCCCGGACGAGCGGAGAAGCTGACCCCGAACGAATTGAGCCAAATGCACATCGAAAACGAGGGGCTGCTGGTGCGGGAGATTATGACCCCCACTGTCTATACCGTCAAAGAGGACACGCCCGTCTCCGAGGTCGCCGGGATCATGATCTCCGGGCATATCCATCGGCTGCTCGTGACACGGGCCGGGCAGGCCGTCGGGATTGTGACCACGCTGGACCTGCTGAAGCTCCTGGTTAAGGACTAATCCGCGACAACGAGGAATGGTTGCAGCAAGTGCGCACGGAGAGCGGACTGTCCCAACGGGATTCGGGGCCGTAGGGTAGAGGAGAGCTTCCCGGGCGCACGCTAGTCGGGCTGCAGCGCCAGCCAGAGCAGAAACTCAACATACTGTTCGCCCCAGAAGCGGGGGTCGGGGTTTTCCAGTTCGATGCCCACTTGCGTGCGGCCGTCGGGCTCCACTGAGCCGCACCACACCACCCGGCCTGCACCGGCTTTGTTCGAATCGAGATTGACCAATTCTATCCCCAGGCCCTCGTACACCGGAGCCCGCAGCAGCACCAGGCACCCGTGGGCGTTGACCGTCTTTGTGTTCGTGACTTCTTCCTGCAGGTTGCCCTTGGCCCGCCACTTCACCGTCACCGGCACCAGGAGCTGAGCGCGGAAACTCCGCCGGCGCTGCGTCGGCTTTCTTCGCCGATCCGCTACAGGTTTGAGCGGCGCTTCCCGCCGATAGAGGAGAGTCTCCTCCGCCATCTCTCACCTCGACGCCCTTCGCGGATGTACTTCCACTACCTCGAACCGCAGAGAAGCAATCTTCGTACCAGCCCACTCGGCGGATTGGCCGCAGACGTTGTAGTTCGGTTCCCTGGACCGGCAGATGAGGGGCGAGGCCAAGCCTCTTGCCCTGCGGCAATTAGCGCCCCGGGTGCGGCCGTGGCGTCTTGGTGAGAATTCAGAGGCCCATTCGGTGTAAACTACCGCGGACTCATTTGGGGAAGCGTTTGCCATTTTGGGCGACAGCCTCACTTCGCCACTGGCGGCTTGTTACGGGCGGTAAGGTGCTGTCGCTGAGCTTTTCACCGACGGAGAGCTACGATGCGCGTGCAGGTACCAGCCAACTTCAATGAGACTGTGAAGCGGTTGACGACAGAGATCAAGGAGGCGGAGCGCTACCTGGTGTTTGCCGATCTGCCCGCCAGTACGCTCGAGCCCCTGAGCGAGGCGGTGGACAAACTGCGGTCCACCGGCTGGGCCGTGCTTAACTCGCTGGCAGACCAGTTCGGGGGCAGCCAGCAAGGAAGCATCGTTCTGACCTCAAACCGCATCCAGCGTACCGTGAGCCTGTTGAGTTCTCTCGTCGAGGAGATCGACGCCGGCCGCATCACCCCGAGCACCAAGGACGTCGACCGCTTGCGCGCCACCCTGGGGATGGCCTACAAGAAGCTGCACTACGCCAGCACGGGCAAGTCCGCTCCCAACGACGTGCCGTAGTTAGTGCGTCCAGCCACTGCAGAGCATGTCGTTGATCAAGGGATAATCCCACAGCACGACGGTCTCTAGCCCGAGCGGGTCAACGTAGTTCACCGGGGCGTTGCGCACGTAGGCGTAGCGGTTCAAGGTCTGGGGGTCGCCGAGCAGATCCCCGAGCGGGTCGGGGCTG